>CAMLEQ010000089.1 GCA_946479015.1 uncultured Gemmatimonadota bacterium
GGCGGATGGTGTGCAGCATGTTGCCGCCCTTGTAGTACATGTCGCCCGAGCCTTCCTCGTTCACGCCGTAGTGGGCGATGATCGGCCGGTCGTTGCGGATGAGGGCGCGCGTCCCGATCACGTAGGCGGCCCCCGTCTCGCGCCCGAACAGGCACTCGGTGTACAGGTTCTCCGCGTAGTTGGCGAAGCTCTCGTGCACCCACATGTCCGCGAGGTCGCGCGACGTGATGTTGTTGCCGAACCACTCGTGCGCGCTCTCGTGCACGATGATGAAGTCCCAGCGGAGCCCCCACCCGGTGCCGGAGAGGTCTCGGCCGCGATAGCCGTTCTGATAGTGGTTTCCGTAGGCGACGGCGCTCTGGTGCTCCATCCCGAGGTGTGGCGTCTCGACGAGCTTGTAGCCGTCGCGGTACCACGGGTACGGGCCGAACCAGTGCTCGAAGCAGCGGAGCATCGATCGCGCCTGCTGGAACTGCCGCGCGGCCACCTCCTGGTGGTAGGCGAGCGGCCAGAAATCCATCGTGAGCGTGCCGTCCTCCCCGGCGTACGTGTCACCGAAGTGCGCGTACGTGCCGGCGTTCACCGCCACGTCGTAGTTGTTGATGGGATCATCCACGAACCACTCGTACGTGGTGGTGCCGTCGCCGTTGTGCGTGGTGCTCCGCAGGCGCCCGTTCGAGACGTCGACCATGGGATCGGGCACGGTGATCGCCACGCGCTGGCTGTCCGGCTCGTCCCCCTGGTAATCCTTGTTGGGCCACCAGATGCTCGCGCCGATCCCCTGGCAGGTGGTCGCGATCCACGGGTGACCGAGACTGTCGCGCGCCCAGGTGAAGCCGCCGTCCCAGGGGGGGCGCTTCGCCACCCGCGGCTTGCCGTGGTAGTAGACGGTGATCGTCTTGGAGTCGCCGACCTGCTGAGGCGCGGTGAGCGTCACGAAGAAGGCGTTGCCATCGCGGCGATAGCGCAGCGACTCCCCGTCCTGCACCATGCTGTCCACCTCGAGCGGCGTCATGAGGTCGATCTGCATCTCGCTCGCGGGGCGGAGCACCCGGTAGGTGATGCCGTCGTAGCCGCGGATGCTGCTGTCCGCCGGCTCGATGTGCACGTGGAGGTCGTAGAAGGTGGCGTCCCACCAGGAGCGCTGCGGCGTGTCGGAGCCGCGGAGCGTGTCCGCGTGGGTGAAGGTCGGCGCGCCCTCCTGCGCGGCGGCGCCGGCGAGCGGGGAGAGCGCGAGGCAGGCGATGATGACGATTCGTCGCATGTCGGGATCTGAGCGGGGAACGCGCCGTGGGGTGGAACGGGCGCGACGGAACTTACCCGGCGGGCGCTCTCCCCCGCCAGTTCGAGCGCGCGCGCCTCCCCGCCCGCTCGTCTGCCTTGCTAGAGCGCCCTCCGCTGGCGAGGTTACTCGGGTCTCGTGACGCGAGCGTCGACTCGCGGGGAACCGGTTGGATGCCGCAGCAGTGAGCTTCGAACATCTCGCATCGAAGGCCCCGCGCGAGCAGTCGCTCGAGCGGACGCTCCCGCTGTTCATCATGGGGATGCTCCTCCTGGTGATCGGCGCGGCGTTCGTGGTGACCGGCCGCGAGCTGCTGCGCTCCGCCCGGATCGCGGCGGCGGAGCGACTGCGGAACGTGACCCGCGAGCTGGCCGCCTCCGCGGAGTCCTCCGCCCAGCAGCACGCGCGCACGGTGCGGGGGGCCGCTCGGGACCCGGTGATCCGCCGCGCGCTCGCGGGCGACTCGGTGGCCCCGGCGGAGCTGGATTCGGCGCTGCACCGCATCGTGCCGGCGGGGGACAGCGCGGTCGCGCTCGAGCTCTGGCGCGCGGGGGGCGCGGCGGCCTCACGCCGGGTGCTCGTGGTGCAGGAAGGCGCGCCGGAGGCGCGCCGCGGCGTGATGCCGACTCCCGGTGATTCCTCGCGCTACGGCCCCCTCTATCTGGATGACGGGCGGGTCTACTACTGGGTGGTCGCCCCCGTGGGCACCGGAGCGCACCCCGCCGGCTGGATCGCGGAGCGTCGGCGTCTCACCGTGACGGCGGGAGCGGTGCGGCAGATCAACGCGCTCGTGGGGCGCGACGTCGGGGTCTACTTCCGGAACGACACCGGATCGCTCTGGGCCACGCTCTCCGGCGCGCCCGCGCGCCCCTCGGAGAGCGACGGCCACCTGGATGGCATCCCGCTCCGCCGCCGGCGGGATCGGCCGACGATGGGTCCCCTGCTGCTCGCCGAGGCGCCCATCAGGGGCACCCCCTGGACGCTCGCGCTCGAGCTCCCGGTCGGAACCGCCACCACCGGCGCGCGCGCCACGCTCGCGCGACTGGCGATGGTCAACCTCGTCCTCCTGCTCGTCGCCGCGGTGGCCGCATGGGCGCTCAGCCGCCGCCTCACCAGGCCGCTCGTGCAGCTCACGCACGCCGCGGCGGAGATCGCGCGGGGCGCGTTCACCCCGATCCACGAACGGTGGGCGGCGCGCGGCGACGAGGTGGGGCGCCTGGCGGCCGGCTTCAATCGCATGGCGAGCGAGGTGGCGGCGTCGCGCGCCGCGCTCGAGCAGCAGGTGAAGGAGGCGCAGACGCTCGGCGACGAGCTGGAACGGGCGAACGCGGAGCTGCAGGAGAGCACCCTGCGCGCCGAGCACGCCCGCGTCGCGGCGGAGGAGGCGAACCGCGCGAAGAGCGAGTTCCTGGCGATGATGAGCCACGAGCTGCGCACGCCGCTCAACGCCATTGCCGGCTACACGGAGCTGCTCCAGTTGGGGATCCACGGCCCGCTCACGACGGCGCAGCACGAGGACCTCGAGCGGATCCGGCACAGCCAGCGCACGCTGCTCACGCTCATCGATGACGTGCTGAACTACGCGCGCATCGAGGCCGGACGCGTGGAATACGCGGTGTCGGAGATCCCGCTCGACGAGACGCTCGCCGGCATGGAGGCGTTGATCGCGCCGCAGGCGCGGGTGAAGGGGATCACCTACGAGCACCGGCCGGCCGGCGCGGCGGTGCGCGTGTGGGCCGACCGGCGGAAGCTCGAGCAGATCGTGCTCAACCTGCTCTCGAACGCGGTGAAGTTCACGGGGCGCGGCGGCCGCATCACCGTCGACGGCACGGCGACGGGGGACCACGTGCTGGTGCGCGTGACCGACACCGGATGCGGCATCGCCCCCGACAAGCTGGAGTCGATCTTCGAGCCGTTCACCCAGGCCGAGGCCGGACTCACGCGCACCACCGGCGGGACGGGGCTGGGGCTGGCGATCTGCCGGGAGTTCGCCCGCGCCATGGGGGGCGACGTGTACGTGGAGCGGAGCGCCGAGCCCGGAGGCTCCACCTTCGCCGTGCGGCTGCTGGCGCGCGCGCCGCGCGAGGGCGGCGCGATAGCGGCCGCGTCGGCTCCAGACCGCGCGTCCGACGGAGGGTGGCACGCTCCTCGCCCGCGCTGATGCATGCGGCGGCCCGCGGCGGGGGCCGGCCGCGCATCATCGGCCAGGAGGCATCGTGGCATCCCCAACCAGCGTACAGCAGAAGACTGTCTGGCAACTCGATCCGGCGCACTCCAGCGTCGAGTTCTCGGTCAAGCACATGATGATGACCACGGTGCGCGGCCGCTTCAAAGAGATGCATGGCACGCTCGAGGCGGACGAGGAGCATCCGGAAGGGTGCTGTGTGGACGTCGAGATCGTCGCCGCGAGCATCGATACGGGCGTCGCCGAGCGGGATGCGCACCTGCGCTCCGCCGACTTCCTCGACGTCGAGCGCTATCCCACCATCGCGTTCCACAGCACGAAGGCCGAGGGCGACTTCGCCAGGGAAGGCGATCGCTTCCGCGTGATCGGCGACCTCACGATTCGCGACACCACCATGCCGGTGACGCTCGACTGCGTGTACCAGGGGCGGGGGCAGGACCCGTGGGGGAAGGAGCGGGCGGGGTTCAGCGGCAGCACCGAGATCGATCGCCGCGAATGGGGGCTCAAGTGGAACCAGGCGATCGAGACCGGCGGCGTGCTCGTCGCGAACAGGGTGCGCGTGGAGGTCGAGGCGCAGTTCGTGAGGCAGGAGGCGGCTGGAGCGTGAGCGGCGCGCGCTCCGGCGCGCGCCCAGCGTGAGGGATGCGGCACCGTGCGGCGGCTCTCGGGCGCGATCCCCCCGCGCTCGTCGCCCTCGTGCTCGCGGCGGGGACGGTGCTGCGCCTCGTGCTCGCGGCGACGCTCGGCATGGGCGTCGACGAGTCGTATGCGACGGTCGTCGCGCGCGCGCCGAGCCTCTCCTACTTCGACCACCCGCCGCTCTCGTTCTGGATCCCCGCGCTCCTCGCGCGCGTGGCGGGCACGGAGCGAGCGGTGGTGCTCCGGCTGCCGTTCATCCTGCTCTTCGCCGGGACCACGTGGCTCACCTACCGCATCGGCGCGCGCCTGTTCGGGCGCGCCGCCGGCGCCTGGGCGGCGGCGCTGCTGAACCTGGCGCCGGTGTTCGCCGTGAGCACCGGCGGGTGGGTGCTCCCCGACGGGCCGCTCGACTGCTTCATGCTCGCCGCCGTGTGGTGCGTGTCGCGCGCGCTCCTCACGCCGTCGCGCGCGCCGACGGCGTGGTGGATGGGCGCGGGGCTCGCGGCGGGGCTCGCGGCGCTCTCCAAGTACCACGCGGTGTTCCTCCCGGCGGGCGTCGCGCTCTTCCTGGCGACGAGCCGCGAGCATCGCCGCGTCCTGCGCACGCCGGGGCCGTGGGTGGCCGCGGCGATCGCCGCCGCGTGCGCGCTCCCCGTACTCGTCTGGAACGCTCGGCACGATTGGGTGTCGTTCCGATTCCAGCTCGCGCGCGGCGCGGGCGGGGGAGGGGGCGGCATCGCGCAGCGCATCACCGCCCTCTTGGAGAGCGTGGGCGGGCAGGCGGGGTACCTGCTTCCCTGGCTCTGGCTCCCGCTGCTGCTGGTGCTCGTGGTGGGGGTGCGTCGCGGGCCGCGTGAGGCACCCCGATGGCTGCTCTGCTGCCTCGCCGCGCCGCCGATCCTGCTCTTCACGCTGCTCTCCCTTCGCGGCGAGCCGGGGCTGCCGCACTGGTCCGCGCCGGGCTGGCTGATGCTCTTCCCCCTGCTCGGCGCGGAGGTGGCCGCACGTCTCGCGCGCGGCGAACGCGGCGTGCGCCGATGGCTCGTGGCGTCGGCGGCGGGCTTCGCCGTCGTCCTCGCGCTCGCGTGGTCGCAGGCCGTCACCGGCTGGATGTCGCGCGCGTTGCCATCGCTGTTCCGGCGCGGCGATCCGACGGACGATCTGCTCGACTGGAGCGAGGTGCGGCCGGTCGCCAGGAGGCTCGGAGCGCTCCGCGCGGGCGGTCCGTTCGTGGCGGCGGGGAGCTGGATCGACGCGGGGAAGATCGGGCATGCGCTCGGGCCCGGCGTCGCGGTGCTCTGCCTCTGCCGCAGCCCGCACCAGTTCGGCTACCTGTACGATCAGCGCGTGCTCCTGGGGCGCGACGCGCTCCTCCTCGATCGTGCGCGCGGACGCTCCGATCTACCGCGTGAGCTGGCGCCGTACTTCGCCCGGATCGACACGCTACCGCCGGTCATCGTGCGGCGCGCGGGACATCCCGCGCTCACGATCGCGGCGTTCCTCGGCCTGAGATTCCTCGCTCCCGTGCCCGACGACCTGCCGCGACCACGCGCCGTCGCGACCCCGGCGGCCCCGAGGAGCGCGCCGGATGTGGAGCGGGGCGGATCGCTCGACGATCCGCCCCGCGGTCAGTGCACATCGCGGTCGGCGGGAGCACGCCCCACCGGTCACTACACCCAGGCGGCCTCGGTTCCGAGCGCCGGCACGATCTGGGTGTTCTCGTCCACGATCAGCCGGAGATCGCCGTTCGACCGGACGAGTACGTTCACGAGGTCGTACATGCCCGACTCCGGCACGACGAGATTCTCCACGACCACGTTGGTCGGAAGCGGCGCATCATCGCCCGTGTTGAGCACCTCGCGGACACGCAGCCGTCCCATGTTGCAGAAGAACACCTCGGCGCGTCCCGTTGCGCCGGCGGAGCGGCGGCCGAACCAGCCGGTCGTTTCCGACGTCGCGCGTACCCGCACGCGGGGCACGTCGGCGCGGACATCCTGCCCGTGGCGAAGATCCGCCTCCTTCGCGCGCTCGTGCAACCGGTAGGTCTGCGACTGGGCCGTGACGTGAGCTTCCATAGTCCACCTCCTGCTGGGGTGCTAACAGCGCGGCGCCGTGGGCGCCCGCCAACGACAAACGCCGAGCGCGCTCGGCGGCTCGGCGAAGATGCACCCGGTCACGAATCGGACGTCTCTGGTACAGCGCCTCGACTAGTGGAGCGGCTGCGTCGAGCACCACCGCCCATGGAACCTCGTACCCCTTCAGCGTTCACCGTACAAGCGGATTCGCCGTGCGTCAAGCGCGGCGATGTGGCACGGATCGTGGGGCCGAGACGCTCGCCGCGCGGGGCGCGCGGCGAGCTCATGCCTACGCGGCCCGACCGGAGTCGTCGCCGGCCACGCCGCTCGCCCGGCCGATCGAGTCCGCGCCAACGGTGCGCACGAAGGCATCGAACACGTCGGGGCGCCACCACTGACGCGTGTCGCGCATGCGCTCGACCGCTTCCTCCGGCGAGAGCGCCGCACGATAGCTGCGCGTGGTGGTGAGCGCATCGAACACATCCACGATGCAGATCACCTGCGCGGAGATGGGAATCTCGTCGCCGCGGAGCCGGTCGGGGTAGCCGGAGCCGTCGTACTTCTCGTGATGCCACCGGATGATCGGCTTCAGATCCCAGGGGAACTCCACGTCCGCGAGCAGCTCGATCCCCCACACCGGGTGCATGCGCATCACCTCGAACTCGTCGCGCGTGAGCGCGCCCGGCTTGTTGAGGATCTCGTGCGGCACGCGGACCTTTCCCAGGTCGTGCAGATAGGCGCCGAGCCGCACTGTGGTCTGCTCCGTCTCGTCGAGGCCGAGCGCGCGAGCCACATCCAGCGCGTAGCTCGCCACGCGCTCGCAGTGCCCGAAGGTGTAGCTGTCCGCGGACTCGATCGACTGCCCCCAGTCGCGGACGATGGCGAGGAACGTCTCCTCCAGGTTGGCCCGCTTGGCGGCGACGTCCACGAGGTCCACCCGCGCGTCGAGCCGGCCGAACAGGCGGTGCGCGGTGTTCAGCAGCCCGAGCGCGTCCTGGTTCCGCCCCATCGCCTGATAGAGCTTCGCCAGCTCGCGCGAGCTCTCGGCCTCGCTGAGCACGGAGCCGGTGCTCACCGCCAGCTCCATCGCCGTGCGCAGGCGTGCCTCGGCGAGCGCGAAGCGGCCGGTCTCGCGATACACCACGCCGAGCACCTTGTACGCGTCGGCCTTGTCGAGCCGCGCGCCGAGACCATCGAAGATCGCGAGCGCGCGCTCCGCGCTGTCGCGCGCGCGGTCGTAGCGCTGGCGCGCGAGGTGGACCTCGGAGTGGTTGAGCCGGCAGAGCCCCTGCAAGTGGACGTCGCCGCTGCGCTCGGCGATGGCCAGGCTCTGCTCGAAGTAGCGGTCCGCGTCGTTCCAGAGATGCCGGTCCGAGCTCACCATCCCCAGGTTGTGGTAGGCGATGGCGCACCCGTGCTCGTTGCCAAGGCGGCGGCAGGCGTCGAGCGACTGGCTGTAGTGCTCGAGCGCGGCGGAGAGGTCGCCCTGGATGTTCGCGAGGATTCCGAGGTTCTGCTCGATGCGCGCGCGCAGCTCCAGGCTCGAGCCGCCGAGCGCGAGCGCCTCGTGAAACAGCTTCCGCGCCGTCTCGATCTCCCCGCACTGAAACTCGATGCCGCCGAGCGCATTGAGCGCCTCGGCGGCGAGCATCGAGTGCCGGGCCGCGAGCGCGACGTCGTGACTCCTGCGACAGAGCTCGAGCGCGCGCGTCGGATCGTTCCGGTGATGACAGACCACGCCGAGGCGGCGAAGCGCCTCGGCGAGCACGGTGTCCTCGCCGTGCTCCTCCGCGGCGGCGATGGTGGACTCGTAGCACGCGATGGCGTCGTCCATCCGCCCTGCGCGCTCGTGCTCGCGCGCGGCGGCCAGCGCGTCGCGCGCGCGGCCGCCGAGCGCCGGGGCGCTCGCGCGCCCCGCCCCGCGTCGAATCGCCTCGAGCATCGACTCCGCTACCAGGCCACGGCGTACCGCGAGAAGTGCTTCACCTGCCCCGTCACGCGACGGTTCAGCAGGTCATCCACGGACAGGAGATAGCTGAGGATGTCGAGCTGGTCGCTGGTGTACGCCACCCGCTTCGGGAGCAGGTTCTGCACGAGCCCGCAGTGGCTGTAGTCGAGCGTGAGGTACGCCGGATACTTGAAGCGCAGCCCTTCGGGCTGGAAGCGGACGGAGACCACGTTCCCCACCGGCGCGTCGCCGATGATGGTGACCTGCTGGTCCAGCGCCCCCTTGGGGATCACCAGGCGGTGCGGGCCGATGGCGAGGACCCCTCCCGCGGGCCCCACCACGGCGGTGTCCGCCGCATAGGGCTGCGGCGAGCAGCCGAGGAGGGTGCCGGTGACTCCCCCGAGCAGCCCGCCGAGCAGGGAGGGGTTGGGCGGCTCGGCCACGGGGGTCGCCGGTCCCGTGGGGAGCGCGGCATCGGACGAGCACCGGACTCCGGCCGCGAGAAAGAGCGCGGCGGCGGCGAGGGCGATGAGGCGCGTGCGAGACATCGATCGGGCTCCAGTATGTGGAGGTCGGAAACGTTCGAGGCGGCGTTCGGTGCGACGGAAGCGATGCGGCATGCCGTGGTCGCGGCGCTGGCGGACTGGGCAACTGACGTACCCACCGCATCGCGCAGGCGGCATCGGAAGGTGGCGCAACGTTTCGTTGCATCGCTCGATGTGGCGTACGCGTTCAGGATGCCCGACTTCGGATGATGCCTGCAAAGAATCGATGCGCCCGGTGAAACGTCGTGATGCGGCGAGCGTTCGGCCCGGGCGGTACCGACTTTCAGCGCGCTCTGCTGTGATGGCGCCACAGTTCTGTGGGTGAGCGCCGACAGCGGGCGAGTGCCCACCGCTCGGCGCGCCGGCGCCGGCGCGCGCTGGACATCGCGGGGCGATGCGTCTAATGTTAGATCATGAAACAGTTAGCCAATGACACCAATGACGGCGCCCTCGATCGGTGCGCGGCGGCGGTCATGGACGTCGGGCTGCTCGTCTCGCGCCTCGTGCGCTCCCAGTCGTGGCGTCACCGGCCGGCTGGACTGAGCACGCCGCAGTTCCGCGCGCTCACGTTCGTGAACGCCTACCCCGGGTCCTCCCCCTCGGACCTGGCGGTCTACCTCATGCTCACGCGCCCGTCCATCTCGAAGCTCGTGGACCAGCTGGTGCGGCACCGCCTCGTGGAGCGCCGCACCGACGAGACCGACCGGCGGCGGAGCGTGCTCTCGCTCACCGCCGCCGGCCGCCGGCGGCTCGATGCCCACTTCGCCACCGCTCGCGCGCTCGTGGCCGAGCGGCTGGCGTCGCTCCCCACGGAGCAACGCGCCGCCGTCACGCGCGCCATGGCGCTGCTCCGCCCCTGCTTCGCGGGGCCGATGCCGGTGCCTTCCGAGGTGCGCGGGCGCCGCACCGCCGCCCCAACGCCGCGCCGCGGAGCGCGCTCCCCGCATCGGCCATGACGGAGTCGGGCGGCCGGAAGTGGGTGATCGCCGCCACGGTCATGATCGGGAACATCATGGCGGTGCTCGACTCGAGCATCGTCAACGTGTCGCTCCCGGACATGGCGGGAAATCTCGGCGCGACGATCGAGGAGATCACCTGGGTGGTGACCGGGTACATCCTCGCGAACGTGCTCATGATGCCCACGGTGGGCCTGCTGAGCGCGCGCTACGGGCGCAAGCGGCTCTACATGGTGTCGATCGCCCTGTTCACGCTCTCGTCCATGCTGTGCGGCCTCGCCGCGAGCCTCCCGGTGATGATCGCCTTCCGCGTGCTCCAGGGGCTCTCGGGCGGCGTGCTCGTGACCGTTCCGCAGGCGATCCTGCGCGAGAGCTTCCCGCCGGCGGAGCAGGGGATCGCGATGGGCGTCTACGGCATGGGCGTGGTGCTCGCGCCAGCGATCGGCCCCACGCTGGGGGGATGGATCACCGACCAGTACTCCTGGCCGTGGATCTTCTTCATCAACGTCCCCGTGGGGCTGCTCAACCTCGTGATGGTGCAGCGCATCATCGAGGATCCGCCGTACCTGGTGCGGAGCAAGGCGCGCATCGACGTGCTCGGCCTCTCGCTCATGGTGGCCGGCCTCGGCGCGCTGCAGCTCATGCTGGAGGAGGGGGAGCGCAACGACTGGTTCCAGTCGTCGTTCATCACCCTGCTCGGCGTGATCGCGGCGGCGGGGATGCTCCTCTTCGTGTGGCGCGAGCTGACGGCCCGCCTGCCCGCGGTCGACCTGCGCATCCTGGGGAACCTGCGCTTCACCGTGGCCACCTTCCTCGGCGGCGTGATGGGCGCGGGACTGAGCGGCGTGCTGTTCATCCTCCCGCTCTTCCTGCAGAACCTGCTCGGCTTCACCGCCATGCAGTCAGGGCTCACGCTCATGCCACGCAGCCTCGCGATGCTCGTGATGATGCCCATCAGCGGACGCATCTACAATCGGGCGGGCCCCCGGCTGCTCGTGGGGAGCGGACTGCTCTTCATCGCGTTCGGCTTCTGGCAGCTCTCGCATCTCACGATCGACGTCGGCTACTGGGACCTCGTGTGGCCCCAGGTGTGGCAGGGGATCGGATTCAGCTTCCTCTTCGCCGCGTTGAGCACGGCCGCGCTGGCAACGATCCCGAAGGAGCGGATGACCGCGGCCACGGGACTCTACAACGTGGTGCGCCAGGTGATGGGGAGCGTGGGGATCGCGGTGGCGGCGACGATGGTGACACACAGCGAGGCGCAGTACCACGCGATGCTCGCCGAGGACGCGTCCGGTATCCTGGTGCGGCAGTGGCTCGCCGGGGTGGCCGCGGGGCTGCAGCGACTGGGCGCCGATGTGGTCAGCGCGAAGGAGCGCGCTCTCGCGCTGCTCGACCTCCGCGTCACGCGCCAGGCGACGGTGCTCGCCTACAACCACATCTTCGTGCTCGTGGCGGCGATGTTCGTGATCGTGCTGCCGCTGGTGCTCTTCCTCCAGCGGGCGGGGCATGCCGAGGGAGAGATGGAGCTGGTGGTGGAGTAGTGTAGTAGTGTGTAGAGGGTAGACCACCATGGAACGCGTGTCGCGTGTGGGGAACTGACGGGAAGAGGGGCTAGGTAGAGCGCGAGTAGGCTCGGCGGTAGAGAGAGTCCGCCTACACACGAACCTACTCGCGCTCTACC
>CAMLEQ010000090.1 GCA_946479015.1 uncultured Gemmatimonadota bacterium
GCCGCCTCGCCGTCCGCCACATCCAGAAGCGGGAGACGGCGGACAAGCTGTTCCGCGAGGTCGGGCCGAAGTTCGCCGCTCGCCCCGGCGGGTACACGCGCATTCTCAAGACCGGCCACCGCAAGGGTGACGGCGCGGAGATGGCGCGCATCGAGCTGATCGAGAGCTGACCATGCACAACAGAAGCTGCTACGTGTGCGGCAAGGGCGTCGCCTTCGGCAACAACGTCTCGCACGCCAACAACAAGACGCGCCGCGTCTGGAAGCCCAACCTCCAGGTCGCGCGCATCCTCGTGGACGGAAAGATCACGAAGATCAAGGTCTGCACCCGCTGCCTCAACGCCGGCAAGATCCAGCGGGCGCCGCGAGGCACGCAGGTCGCGTGACCGTCCCCGTCGTGCCGAACCGGACCATGGAGAGAGGGGAGCGATCGGGCTCCCCTTTTTTCTATCCCATGGTCAGGGTCGACGCCCTGATCCACTGACTCACTGACGCCCGGACCCACACATGCCCACCGCGCTCATCACCGGCATCACCGGGCAGGACGGCTCCTACCTCGCCGAGCTGCTGCTCGAGAAGGGCTACCGCGTGGTCGGGGTCGTGCGGCGCAGCTCGACCACCCCGTACGAGCGCATCGCGCACCTGGTGGACCGGATCGAGCTCGTCTCCGCCGACCTCCTCGACCAGCACTCGCTCGTGGACGCGATGGCCTCCTGCGACCCCGACGAGGTCTACAACCTCGCGGCGCAGAGCTTCGTGCAGACCTCGTGGACGCAACCCGTGCTCACCGGCGAGTTCACGGGGCTCGGCGTGACGCGCGTGCTGGAGGCCATTCGCAAGGCCGCGCCACGCGCCCGGTTCTACCAGGCCAGCTCGAGCGAGATGTTCGGGAAGGTGGTGGAGTCGCCGCAGCGCGAGACCACGCCGTTCTATCCGCGCAGCCCCTATGGCGTGGCCAAGGTGTACGGGCACTGGATCACCGTGAACTACCGTGAGAGCTACGGGATGTTCGCCGTGTCCGGCATCCTCTTCAACCACGAGAGCCCGCGGCGCGGCCTCGAGTTCGTCACGCGCAAGGTGACCGACGCCGCCGCGCGCATCAAGCTCGGGCTCGCGCGCGAGGTGCGCCTCGGCAACCTCGATGCGCGACGCGACTGGGGCTTCGCCGGCGACTACGTGGACGCGATGTGGCGCATGCTCCAGCAGGACGCCCCGGAGGACTACGTGATCGGGACGGGGCAGACGTGGTCGGTGCGGCAGCTCTGCGAGGTCGCCTTCGGCGCCGTGGGGCTCGACTACCGCGACCACGTGGTGCAGGACGAGCGATTCTTCCGCCCCGCGGAGGTGGACCTCCTGGTCGCCGATCCCACCAAGGCGCACGAGCGCCTGCAGTGGGAGCCGCGGGTCTCCTTCCAGCGCCTGATCGAGATGATGGTCGACGCGGATCTGGCGCGGCACCGCGGCCGCGCGTAGGTGATGCGGGCGCTCGTCACCGGGGCCGCGGGGTTCGTGGGGCAGTGGCTGTGCCTCGAGCTGCTGCGCGAGGGGTGGGAGGTCGCTGGCGCGCGGCTGGGCGACGGCATTCCGGACGGTGCGCTGTCGGCGGAGGCGCGCGGCGCGGTGCGCTGGGTGGCGTGCGACGTGACGGTCGCCGCCGACCTGCGTGGCGCGCTCGACGCGGCGCGTCCCGACGCGGTGTTCCACCTGGCGGGGATCGCCTCGGTGCCGCAGGCGACCGCCGATCCCGGCCACGCCTTCGACGTCAATGCCGGCGCGGCGGTGCGGCTGCTCGCCGAGATCGCGGCGCGCCGGCGCGCCGGGACGCTCGACCCCACCGTCCTCGTGGTGGGCAGCGGCGAGCAGTACGGGCGGCACGATGTGGCGGAGCAGCCGCTGGGGGAGGGCGCCGAGCAGCGCCCCCTGAACAGCTACGCCGCATCGAAGGCGGCGCAGGAAGTGGCGGCGCTCGCCGCGTGTCGCGCCGACGGCGTGCGCGTGATCGTCACGCGCTCCTTCAACCACAGCGGTCCCGGCCAGTCGGATCGCTTCGTCCTTCCCGCGCTCGTGCGCCGCGCGCTGGCGCTGCGCGACACCGGCGGGAGCATCCTCGCGCTCGGCAATGCCACGCCCGTGCGCGACTTCCTGCACGTGGCCGACGTGGCGCGCGCGTACCGGCTGCTGGCCGAGCGCGGCGCCGCCGGCGAGGCGTACAACGTCGCTCGCGGCACCGGGGTGGACGTGGCGACGCTCGCCGCCCGCGTGCTTGCCCTGGCCGGCGCCGATGCGAGATTGCAGAGCGATCCGGCGCTCGTGCGTCCGGTCGAAGTCCCCGTGCTCGTGGGCTCGCCGGCGAAGCTCCGTGCGGCCACCGGGTGGACCGCCGAACACTCCCTGGACTCCATCATCGAAGATCTGATCCGTGCCACGTCGCGCTGACCTCCATCGCATTCTCCTCATCGGCTCCGGCCCGATCGTCATCGGGCAGGCGGCGGAATTCGACTACTCCGGCACGCAGGCGGCGAAGGCGCTGCGCGAGGAGGGATACGAGGTGATCCTCGTCAACTCGAATCCCGCCACGATCATGACGGATCCGGAGTTCGCCGACCGCACGTACATCGAGCCGGTGACGCCGGAGATCGTGGAGCAGGTGATCGCCCGCGAGCGGCCGGACGCGCTTCTCCCCACCATGGGCGGACAGACGGCGCTGAACGTGGCGATGGCGCTCGCCGAGCGCGGCGTGCTGGAGAAGTACGGCGTGGAGCTGATCGGCGCCGACGCGCGCGCCATCAGTCTGGCGGAAGATCGCGAGCTGTTCGCCGAGGCGATGAAGCGGATCGGTCTGAAGGTCGCCACCGGCGGCATCGCGCGGTCGTGGGACGACGCGGTGGGGCTGATCCCCACGGTGGGCTTCCCGGCGATCATCCGGCCGTCGTTCACGCTCGGCGGGTCGGGGGGCGGCGTCGCGTACAACCGCGAGGAGTACGAGGAGATCGTCCGGCGCGGGCTCGATCTGTCGCCGGTGGGGCAGGTGCTCATCGAGCGCAGCGTGCTCGGGTGGAAGGAGTTCGAGCTCGAGGTGATGCGCGACCACGCGGACAACGTCGTGATCGTGTGCTCGATCGAGAACATCGATCCCATGGGCGTGCACACGGGCGACTCGATCACCGTGGCGCCGGCGATGACGCTCACGGATCGCGAGTACCAACTGATGCGCGATGCCGCCGTGGACGTGATCCGGGAGATCGGCGTCGCCGCCGGCGGGTGCAACATCCAGTTCGCCGTGAATCCCGAGGACGGCGAGATGCTGGTGATCGAGATGAACCCGCGCGTGTCGCGCTCCTCGGCGCTGGCGTCGAAGGCGACGGGGTTCCCGATCGCGCGCATCGGGACGAAGCTCGCCGTGGGCTACCGGCTGGACGAGATCGCGAACGACATCACGAAGACGACCCCCGCCTCGTTCGAGCCGGTGCTCGACTACGTGGTGGTGAAGTGCCCGCGCTTCGCGTTCGAGAAGTTCAGCGCCGCGAACCCGGGGCTCACCACGCAGATGAAGTCGGTGGGAGAGTCGATGGCGATCGGCCGGACCTTCAAGGAGGCGCTCCAGAAGGGGCTGCGCGCGCTCGAGACCGGGCGGAGCGGCTGGGTGGCCGGGGCGACGCCGGCGGACGACCGGCTCCCCGATGACTCGCTCGAGTCGCTGCGCGGCGCGCTCCGGCAGCCGACGCCGGAGCGGATCTTCCAGGTGAAGCGCGCCCTGGAGCGCGGCCTCGACGTGGCGGAGATCCACGAGCTCACGCGCATCGATCCCTGGTTCCTGGAGGAGATGCGGCAGCTCGTGCTGGCCGAGCGCGAGTGGGCGGCGCGGCCCGAGGTGGATGCCCGCGCGCTGCGGCGGATGAAGCGGATGGGCTTCTCCGACCGCCAGCTCGCTGCCCTCCGCGGCGAGAGCGAGACGGCGGCGCGGGAGCGCCGCTGGGCCCTCGGCGTCCGCCCGGTCTACAAGATGGTGGACACCTGCGCCGGGGAGTTCCCCTCCGCCACGCCGTACCTGTACGGGTGCTACGACGAGGAGAGCGAGGCGCCGCCCACGGGGCGCAAGTCGGTGGTGATCCTCGGCAGCGGGCCGAACCGGATCGGGCAGGGCGTCGAGTTCGACTACTGCTGCGTGCGGGCCGTGCTCGCGCTCCGCGAGCGCGGTTACGAGACGATCATGGTCAACTCGAACCCCGAGACCGTCTCCACCGACTTCGACATCTCGGACAAGCTGTACTTCGAGCCGCTCACGCTCGAAGACGTGCTGGAGATCGTCGCGCGCGAGGAGCCGGAGGGGGTGATCGTGCAGCTCGGCGGCCAGACGCCGCTCAAGCTCACGCGCTCGCTCGAGGCCGCGGGAATCCGCATCCTCGGCACCTCGCCCGATGCGATCGACATCGCCGAGGACCGCCGCCGCTTCGAGGCGGTGGCCCGCGCGGCGGGGGTGAACCAGCCCCCGAGCGGCACGGCGACGAGCGTGGACGAGGCGGTCGAGATCGCGGCGGGCGTGGGCTACCCCGTCCTCGTGCGCCCGAGCTACGTGCTCGGCGGACGCGCCATGCAGATCGTCTACGACGAGCCGCAGCTCCGCGAGTACTTCGAGCGCGCGGCGCGCGTGTCCGAGGACCGGCCGGTGCTCATCGACCGCTTCCTCGAGGATGCCTACGAGGTGGACGTGGACGCCGTGGCCGACGGCGAGCGCGTGGTGGTGGGCGGCGTGATGCAGCACATCGAGGATGCCGGCATCCACTCCGGCGACTCCGCGAGCGTGCTCCCGCCGTACATCATCGGCGAGCGCGACCTCGCGACGATGCGCGAGCACACCACCGCGCTGGCGAAGGCGCTCGGGGTGGTGGGGCTGATCAACGTGCAGTTCGCGATCAAGGACGGCACGGTCTACGTGCTGGAGGTGAACCCGCGCGCGAGCCGCACGGTGCCGTTCGTGTCCAAGGCGATCGGCGTGCCGCTCGCCTCGATCGCCGCGCGCGTGATGCTCGGGGAGTCGCTCGCCGCCGTCGGCTTCACCGACGAGGTGGTGCCGCCCTACGTCTCGGTGAAGGAGGCGGTGTTCCCCTTCAACAAGTTCCGCGAGGCGGATCCGATCCTCGGTCCCGAGATGCGCTCCACGGGCGAGGTGATGGGGATCTCCGACTCGTTCGGCAGCGCGTTCGCCAAGGCGCAGCTCGCGGCCGACAACGGGCTCCCGCTGGAGGGCGCGGTGCTGATCACGGTGAACGACTCGGACAAGGCCGCCGTGGTGCCCGTGGCCCGGCGCTTCCACGAGATGGGGTTCCGCGTGCTCGCCACCACGGGGACGGCGCGCTTCCTCCGCGCGCGCGGGATCCCCGCCGAGCGCGTGTTCAAGGTGCACGAGGGGCGCCCGCACGGCATCGACCTGATCGTGAACGGGCAGGTGCAGCTCCTCATCAACACGCCGCTCGGCAAGCACTCCCAGCGCGACGACTACACGATGCGCCAGGCGGCCGTGGCGCACCGCATCCCGTACACCACCACGCTCTCGGCGGCCAACGCCGCGTGCGACGCCATTCTCTCGCTCCGTTTCCGGCCGCCGCGCGTGCGCTCGCTCCAGGAATGGCACGAGCTCACCCGCAGCGCCGTCGTCCCCTGATCATCGGGCCGCGAGTCCCGATTCCCGATTCCCGATTCCCATGCCCGTTCCGCTTCTCGACCTTCGCGCCCAGCACGCCGCCATCCGGGACGATGTCGTCCGCGCCATGATGCAGGTGGTGGACGATCAGCTCTTCATCCTCGGCAAGCCGGTGGAGCAGCTCGAGGCCGCCGTGGCCGAGCTCTCGTGCGCCCGCTTCGCCATCGGCTGCGCCAGCGGCACCGATGCGCTCCTGCTCGCGCTGCGCGCGCTGGACATCGGCCGCGGCGACGAGGTGGTGACCACGCCGTTCACCTTCTTCGCCACCGCCGGCACGATCCACAACGTGGGCGCCACGCCGGTGTTCGTGGACATCGAGCCGGACACGTTCGCGATGTCGGTGGAGCAGGCGGCGGCCGCGGTCGGGCCGCGCACGCGCGCGGTGGTGCCGGTGGACCTGTTCGGCCAGATGGCGCCGATCGAGCGCTACGCCGCGGCGATGCCGTCGCTCCCGCTCATCGAGGACGCCGCGCAGTCCATCGGCGCCCGCCGGCGGATCGACGGCCGGTGGACGATGGCCGGCGAGCGGGCGACGATCGGCACCTTCAGCTTCTTCCCGTCCAAGAACCTGGGCGGCTATGGCGACGGCGGGATGATGGTCACGCAGGACGAGGCGATCGCCACGCGCCTCCGCCGGCTGCGCGTGCACGGCGGCGCCACACAGTACTTCCACGACGAGGTGGGCTACAACTCGCGGCTGGATGCACTCCAGGCGGCGGTGCTGCTCGCGAAGCTGCCGCACCTGGCGGGGTGGAGCGCCGCCCGGCGCGAGCACGCGGCGTACTACGATGCCGCGTTCGCGGACGTGCCCGAGGTGCGCACGCCGGTGATCGATCCGGAGAACGAGTCGATCTACAACCAGTACACGCTGCGCGTGGAGCGCCGCGATGCGCTGCAGGCGCACCTCAAGGCGAAGGGAATCGGCTCGGCGATCTACTATCCGCTCCCGTTGCACCTCCAGCCCTGTTTCGCTTACTTGGGCTATCGCGAGGGGAGCTGCCCCGAGGCCGAGCGGGCCGCGCGGGAGGTGCTCTCGCTCCCCGTGTTCCCCGAGCTCACCCGCGCGCAGCAGGACGAGACCATCACCGCGGTGCGCTCGTTCTACGGACGATGAGCTGACGTAGTACCAGGCGCGTGACCGCCGGCGCCGTTGCCGGCAGAGAAGAGTGGGCGAGGATGCACACAGACGCGAAGACGACGCACGCCGCGGCGGCGCCCGCCGCGGGCCACGGCGATGCCCGGGATGAGACGGAGCTCCAGATCCCGGGCGCGCTGTACCGGCACCGACGGATCCTGGTGGTGGCCTTCCACCTCGTGCTCGTGGCGTCGAGCTACGCGCTGGCGTTCATGCTGCGGTTCGACCGCATGATCCCCGCCGCGTACGCCGCCACGTACTGGAGCACGCTCGGCCCGCTTCTCGTCTTTCGCCTCTCCGCGTTCGCGTTCTTCCGGCTGTTCAGCGGCTGGTGGCGGTACGTGGGGATGCGCGATCTCCACGCGCTGCTCAAGGCGGTGGCGCTCAGCAGCGTGCTGTTCGTCACCTCGCTCGTGTTCACCGGGCACGCGTACGACTATCCGCGCTCCGTGCTCGTGATCGACGCGATCCTCACGCTCGTGCTCATCGGCGGCGTGCGGTTCGCCCTCCGGGCGGTGCGCGAGAGCCGGCGGCCGGCCGCGGCCGCGCCGCGCCTCCGCCGCGTGCTGATCATCGGCGCGGGGGACGCGGGGGAGCTGCTCCTCCGCGAGATGCACAACAATCCGCGGCTCGGCTACGTCCCCGTGGGCTTCGTGGACGATGATCCGCGCAAGACCGGCTTCCACATCCACGGCGTGCCGGTCCGCGGCACCAGCGCGCGGCTCGCCGAGGTGCTGGCCGCCCACCCCGCGGACGAGCTGATCATCGCCATCCCGTCCGCCTCGCGCGATCAGATCCAGGCGATCGTCAACCGCTGTCTCGCGCTCAAGCTCCCGTTCAAGATCCTGCCGGCGATCGCCGCGCTCACGGGGCGCGTCCACCTGAGCCAGGTGCGCCCGGTGCGCGTGGAGGATCTCCTCGGCCGCGACCCGGTGGACCTCGACGCCACGCTCATCCGCCGCGACGTGGGAGGGAAGCGCGTGGTGATCACCGGCGCCGGGGGCTCGATCGGCTCCGAGCTCGCGCGCCAGATCGCGGCGTTCGATCCGGCGACGATCGCGCTCGTGGAGCGCGGCGAGAACGCCCTCTTCCTGATCGAGCAGGAGCTGCGCCGCAAGCACCCCACCCTCGACGTGCGGCCGGTGATCTGCGACATCCGCGACACCCACGACCTGGCCCGCGTGTTCCGGGAGGTGCATCCCGACCTGGTGTACCACGCGGCGGCGTTCAAGCACGTGCCGATGATGGAGGCGCACCTCGCTCACGCCGTGCACAACAACGTGTTCGGCACGCGGAACGTCGCCGGGCTGGCGGCGGAGCACGGCGCCAAGTTCGTGCTCATCTCCACCGACAAGGCGGTGAGCCCGAGCAACATCATGGGCGCCACCAAGCGGCTCGCCGAGAAGCTCGTGCTCTCGCTCAACGCGGGCGGGGAGCACCACTTCGTGGCGGTGCGCTTCGGCAACGTGCTGGGGAGCAACGGCTCGGTGGTGCCGCTGTTCACGGAGCAGATCGCCGATGGCGGGCCGGTGACGGTGACGCACCCCGAGGCCACGCGCTACTTCATGACGATCCCCGAGGCGGTGCAGCTCGTGCTCCAGGCGTCGGTGCTCGAGGAGGCGCGTGACAAGATCGTGATGCTGGAGATGGGCGCGCCGGTGCGGATCGTGGACCTCGCGCGGAACCTCATCCGGCTCTCGGGGCTCGAGCCGGACGTGGACATCCCGATCGTCTTCACCGGCCTGCGCACGGGAGAGAAGCTGCACGAGCAGCTCACCTCCGACACCGAGGAGACCATCCCGACGCGCTACGAGAAGATCCGGATCGTGCGCACCGATGCCCCGGCGAGCCTGGACGCCGGGCTCCAGCAGCTCTGGGACGCGGTGATCGCGCGCGACGAGCGCATCATCCTGCGCCGGCTCCAGGAGCTGGTGCCGGAGTTCGCCCCGCAGGCGGCGCTGATCGCCGGCCTGCGGGACCGCCTCGGGGCCGGGGAGGCCCGGCCCGCCACGCGCAACGTCGGGTGATGCGGCGCGCGGCGTTCCGGCGCGCCATCGCCGGCGCGGGCACGCTCCTCTGCGCGCTCGCCCCGGCGGCCGCGGCGCAGCATCCGCTGGTGGGGCTCCCGCTCGAGGACCCCGCGTACGTGCAGCTCGACGCGCTCGTGCGCGCCGGATGCGGCGCGGCGCGGGTGTCGGCGTTCCGCCCGTTCCTGGTGAAGGACATCCGCCACGCCATCGCGGCGGCGGCGCGCGAGCGCGCGTGCCGCGGTCGCGTGCTCGACGCGCTCTCGGCGCGCTTCGCCGCCGACAGCGCCGCGGCGGTGGACACCGCGCCCCCCCGCGGGTTCGCCCTCGGCGCCGCGGCGACGCTGCGCGGCACCGCGCTGCACGGCGGCGAATTCCGCCCGCTCTGGCGCGACATCCGCGCCACCGGCGCCGGCGATCCCACCGCGCTCGGGGTGGCGCGCCTGCGCCTCACCTGGAGCGGTGGGCCGAATCTGGTGGCGGTCTCCGAGGCGTACGGCGAGACGGAGCGGCGCAACGATCCCACCGTGCGCGCCAAGCCGTTCCGCCACACCTCGGGGGTGATCGACTTCTCCGACGCGTACCTCTCCGGGAAGCTCGGCCCGCTCGTGCTCTCGGCGGGGCGCGCGCGCGAGGCGTGGCTGGGGGACGGCACCGAATCGCTGGTACTGTCGGCCAACGGTCCGGCGCTCGACCGGATCTCCCTCGATGCGCAGTGGTCGCGCTTCGAGTTCCGCGCCTTCGTCGCGTCCATCGACGACGTGGTGCTCACGCCGGCGCTCGACAGCCTCGCCGACAGCGTGGGCTCGCGCCGGTACCACCGGATGATGATCGGCCACGCGCTCACCTGGAGGCCGACCGGACACCTGGAGATGACCCTCGGCGAGACGGGGCTCATCCCGCGACAGGGTGGAGGAGTGGACCTCGCGTTCGCGAACCCGCTCATGGTCTACCAGGTGACGCAGAACGACCGGACGCGCGGGGGCGACCCGGCGGCCAACGTCAACCTCACCGCGTTCGGCGCCGTGCGCGCGAACGCGGGGCGCGCCTCGCTCCAGGGGGAGCTGCTCGTCGACGACATCCAGATCGACGCGAACGATCGGAAGCGGTTCCCGGACCTGCTCGCCTGGAACGTGCGCGCCACCACGGCGCTCCCCCTGCCGGTCCCTGCCTCCGTGGGACTCCAGTACCGCCGCGTGGGGAGCTACACGTACTTCGAGCGCTTCTACTCGAACACGTGGCAGCAGTACGACGAGCCGGTGGGCTCGGAGCTCGGCCCCGACGCCGACCTCGCGCGCCTGTTCGGTGAGCTGTGGCCCACGGGACGCGTCCGGCTCTCGGCGGGGATCGGACGGTGGCGCCGCGGCGCGCAGCGCATCGACAGGCGACCTCCCCCCGACCGGGCGGGGCACGCCGGCGATCCCTTCCCGAGCACCACCGCGGACCGCCCCGAGGTGCAGCGTGCCTGGCTCGGCGACGTGGGCGCCGAATGGCTTCACGCCGTGTTCCCGGTGTCGATACGCCTCGAGGGCGCGCGCGTGACGAATGCGAACAACGTGGCGGCGCCGGCGCGCACCCTCGTCCGGGTGCAGGTCACGGGGAGCTGGCGCTTCCGGTATCCCTGACAGCGCGCCGGACGTGGTGCGATGGTGAAGCGAAGCCCACCGACGCCACTCCGGCTTTCCGGTCGCGCGATCCGGCGCGATCATTGCCCGTAGCGTCGGTGCGGGATAGCTTCAATCCCTGAGCGAACTTCGCTGCACTCCACGACATCAACCCCTGATTGCCCGTGCGTATCGCGGTCGTAGGGACGGGATACGTCGGCCTCGTGGTCGGCGCCTGTCTGGCGGAGACCGGTAACGACGTCATCGGCGCGGACGTCGACCGGAACAAGATCGAACGGCTACAACGCAACGAGCTGCCCATCTACGAGCCAGGGCTCGACGACCTGGTGGAGCGGAATCAAGCTCACGGCCGGCTGTCGTTCACCACCGACATCCCGGCGGCGATCGGCGCCGCCGAGGTGGTGTTCATCGCCGTCGGCACCCCCCCGGACGAGGACGGATCCGCCGATCTCCGGCACGTGCTGGGCGTCGCGGAGCAGATCGGGGAGCACATGCAGCGCGAGCTCGTGGTGGTCACCAAGTCCACGGTGCCGGTGGGCACCGCCGCCAAGGTGGCCAAGGCGGTGGGCAAGCGCGCGCGCTTCCCGTTCCACCTGTGCTCCAACCCCGAGTTCCTCAAGGAGGGCGCGGCGGTGGAGGACTTCATGCGCCCCGACCGGGTGGTGCTCGGCGTCGAGACCGATCATGCCCGCTCGGTGATGGCGGAGCTGTACGCGCCGTTCGTGCGCACGGGGAAGCCGATCATCTTCATGGACATCCCCTCCGCGGAGATGACCAAGTACGCCG
>CAMLEQ010000091.1 GCA_946479015.1 uncultured Gemmatimonadota bacterium
GCGTCGCGTGGCGGCGTGGTGTCGAGCGCCAGCGCCAGCGTCCAGGTGGCGCGCATCGGCACCTCGCCGAGCCAGCGCAGCAGCGCCGCGTGCTCCGGGACGAGCGGCGCGAGGAGCGCGCGCGCGGTGCGCGGTCCGGTCGCGACCACCACGGCATCGGCGCGCCACGTCCGGTCGTCGGCGTGCACGACCAGCGCGGCGCCGTCGCGCGCGAGGGCGCGCACCGTCACCGCCGGCTCGTGCCGCGCGCCGCGCAGCGCGCGGGCGAGCGCGCGCGACCATCCGCCCACCGGCGCCAGCACATCCCCCTCGCTGCCGTAGCGGCCGAGCATCAGGAAGAACGCGAGCGACGCCTCGTCCCCCCGCATCGCGTAGAACCCGTTGAGCGGCGGCTCCACGAGCACGTCCGCCGCCCGTTCGCTCACGTGCGCGCTCACGTACGCCCGCGCGCGCTGCGCATCGAGCGCCGGGGGGATGCGCGCCGCGGCCGCATCGAGTGCGGCGCGGTGCGCGGCGAGCATGGGCATCAGGTGCCGCGCCAACCCGAGCTTCTCCCACGTGCCGAGTCCGCGGAAGGCGAGCAGGCTGCGGATGGACCCGAACTGGATCGGGTGCCTGGTGCCATCGCGCACGTACGCGTCGCGTCCGGCGACGCGGTGGAGCGCGGGGGCGCGCTGCGCCGCGTCGGCCATCGCGCCGGCCATCGCGTCGACCGCCGCGCGTGCCGGCGCATCGGCGTCGAGGAGCGCGAGCGTCCGGGTGTACATGGTCGAGACGAGCTGCGCGCCGGTGTCGATCGTCATCCCCTCCAGCTCGTCGCTCCGCGCACGGCCGCCGAGCGTACGACGGTCGTCGAGCAGCACCACATCGGCACCGCGCGAGGCGAGGGATGCGGCGGCGGCGACACCCGCGAATCCCCCGCCGATCACCACCACACGCGCGCTCATCGTCATCGCACCGGCCCTCCATCTCGCATCGTCGCGCATCGCATCGTGCGTCGCGCACTATTGCGTGTGATTTTCGTCATTCCTATATTCGCGCGTGGTCAATAATCCGTCGTCGCGCGAGAACAGCAATCTGGCGAACACCGATCGAGGTTCGTGAGTGGCGCAGACTCCACGCGAAATCCCGAAGACCACCTCAGCCGCCGTCGCGACGCACGCACTCGCGGCATGCGGCGCGCCAGCTCGCCCCCGGACTCCCGCGCTCTCTCCCCGATGACCGATCGCCGACAGTTCCTCAAGCAGGGCGCCGGTGTGGCCGCGGCGCTCGCCGCGAGCACCGTGCTGAAGCGCGCCGGTGCGGCGGGACTCGCGAGCGCGGCGACGGCCCCCGATGCGTCCATCGCCGGCGATCCATCCATCCGGGATCTCATGATGGATGCCCTGAACGCCGCGAAGATGGCCGGCGCAGACTACGCCGACGTCCGGATCGGGCGCCAGCGGCAGAACTTCGTGTTCTCGCGCGAGCACCAGATCCAGAACGTGGTCGACACCGACTCGCTCGGCTGCGGCGTGCGCGCGCTCGTGGACGGCACGTGGGGCTTCGCCGCCACCCGCACGCTCACCCGCGACGGCGTCGCCGCCGCCGCGCGCGAGGCCGCCGCCATCGCCAAGGCGAACCGCATCGCCCGCGACCGCGCGGTGATGCTCGTCCCCGCGCCCGTCGTCACCGACGGCGTCTGGAAGAGCGCCTACCGCGTGGATCCATGGACCGTCTCCGTCGAGGACAAGGCCAACCTCCTCCTCGCGGCGAACGCCGAGGCGCTGAAGGTGCCGGGCGTGAAGTACGTGTTCAGCGGTCTCTTCTTCGTGAAGGAGGAGCGCAACTTCGCCTCGAGCGAGGGCTCCGTCATCGCGCAGACCGCCGTGCGCAGCTGGCCGCTCATGCAGATCACCGCCGTCGCCCCCGACTTCTCCGATTTCCAGAACCGCGGGAACGTGGTCGCCCCCATGGGGCGCGGATGGGAGTACGTCCTCGAGCAGGACCTCGTGGGGCACGCCGGCACGTGGGGGGAGGAGGCGGCGCAGAAGCTCAAGGCGAAGCCGGTGGACGTGGGGCGGTACGACCTCGTGCTGCACCCGTCGCACCTCTGGCTCACCATCCACGAGTCCATCGGCCACCCCACCGAGCTCGATCGCGCGCTCGGCTACGAGGCGAACTACGCCGGCACCAGCTTCGTGTCGCCGCCGGAGAAGGTGCTCGGTACCCTGCGCTACGGGCCCGAGTTCATGAACATCCAGGGAGACCGCTCGCAGGAGGGCGGCCTCTCCACCATGGGCTACGACGATGAAGGGGTGAAGCCCGACGACTTCCTCCTCATCGAGCACGGCGTGGTGAACGACTACCAGACCACGCGCGAGCAGGCGGCGTGGCTCGACTGGTGGTACAAGAAGAAGGGACGCCCCACCCGGTCGCACGGGTGCTCCTACGCGCAGGGATGGGACAACGTCCAGTTCCAGCGGATGCCCAACGTGTCGCTGCTCCCGGGGGAGAAGGAGCAGTCGTGGGAGGATCTCATCGCCGCCACCGACCGCGGCATCGCCATCGTCGGCGATGGCTCCTTCTCGATCGACCAGCAGCGGTACAACGCGCAGTTCGGGGGGCAGGTGTTCTACGAGATCCGCGGCGGGAAGATCGTCGGGATGCTCAAGGACGTGGCCTACCAGATGCGCACCCCCGACTTCTGGAACAGCATGGACATGATCGGCGGGAAGAAGAGCTACCAGCTCGGCGGGAGCTTCTTCGACGGGAAGGGACAGCCCGGCCAGATCAATGCCGTGAGCCACGGCGCCGTCCCCGCGCGCTTCCGTGGGATCAACGTCATCAACACGGGGAGGAAGGCGTGAGCGCCCCCAGACGCCTCCTGCCGCCGGATGCGCCGCTCCTGTCGCGCGAGGATGCGCAGGCCATCATCGAGCGCGCCGTCAAGCTCTCCAGGGCCGAGACGATCGAGGTGCAGGTCGGGAGCAATCACACCGGCAACACCCGCTTCGCGGCCAACCAGATGTCCACGTCGGGAAGCGTCGTCGACGTCCAGATCGCGATTCAGAGCGCGTACGGCCCGAAGCATGCTGTCGTGGTCACCAACGATGCCTCCGACGAGTCGCTCGAGCGCACGGTGCGGCAATCCGAAGCGCTGGCCAAGCTGGCGCCTGACGATCCCGAGGCGATGCCTCCCCTCGGGGCGCAGAGCTATCGTCCGGTGACCGCCTGGTTCGAGTCCACGGCCACACTCGGCCCGGGCGATCGGGCGCGCGCCGCGCTCACCGCGCTCGCGCCGGCGCGCACGGCGCGCGACATCCAGGCGGCCGGGTTCATCATCACCGGCGAACGCTCCACCGCGCTCGGCAACAACACGGGGTTGTTCGCGTACCACCGCGGCACGTCCGCCAACTACCAGCTCACCGTGCGCACGGCGGATGGCACCGGCTCCGGCTGGGCCGCCGCCGATCACCCGGACTGGTCGCAGGTCGATGTGCAGGCGGTGAGCGAGCGCGCCATTCAGAAAGCGAAGCTGTCGCGCAATCCCGTGGCCATCGAACCGGGGCGCTACACCGTCATCCTCGAGCCGCAGGCCGTCGGCGATCTCGTGCAGCTCGTCGGCAATTATCTCGACGCGCGCTCCGCCGATGAGGGACGCAGCCCGTTCGTCAAGCAGGGTGGCGGTAACAAAATCGGGGAGAAGATCGTCGACGAGAGAGTCACGATCCTGTCCGATCCCGCCGACGCGCAGTTGCTCTCGCAGCCGTTCGACGGTGATGGCCTGCCGCTCGGCCGGCAGGTGTGGGTGGACAAGGGCGTGCTACGGCAACTGTACTACTCGCGCTTCTGGGCGAAGAAGCAGGGGAAGGAGCCCACCGGCGCGCCGCAGTCGATCAAGATGGAAGGCGGGACGGCGACGATCGACGACATGATCGCCTCCACGGAGCGCGGCGTGCTGGTGACCCGCCTCTGGTACCTCCGCGAGGTGGACCCGCGCACCATTCTCTACACCGGGCTCACCCGAGACGGCACCTTCCTCATCGAGAAGGGGAAGATCACGAAGGCGGTCCGCAACTTCCGCTTCAACGATTCGCCGCTGTTCATGCTGAACAATCTCGAGATGCTCGGCCGGGCCGAACGCCTGGCCGGCACCGAGCAGGGCGGGGACGTGGTCATGCCCGCCATCAAGGTGCGCGACTTCAATTTCACGAGCCTCTCCGAGGCCGTATAGACGTGCGGCGCTCGCCCATGGCGAGCGTCCACACCGCCGCCGATCCACCGGGGGATCGGTCGGCAGCCACACTCCAGTACTGGAGAAGAACCATGGCGACCAAGAAGAAGACCGCGAAGAAGGCCGCGAAGAAGTCCTCCGCTCGCAAGACGGCTCGCAAGACCGCTGGCGCGAAGAAGAAGACCACGCGCAAGACGGCGGCCAAGAAGCGGAAGTAGGCTGCACGGTTGTACAGGTAGCAAAAAGGCCGGCGCTAACCCGCCGGCCTTTTGTCATCCTCCCGTTCCCCTCCTCGCCACGCCCGCGCCGTTCACCGCGCGTAGCGCGCCAGCGCCAGCTCCACGATCCGCGACACCAGCGCGTCGTACCCGAGCCCGTCCCGCGCCGCCGCGCGCGCGAACTCCCCCTCGCGCTCCAGGTAGCAGTTCGGGTTCACCTCGATCACGTAGATCTCTCCCGCCTCGGTCACGCGCAGGTCGATGCGCGCGTAGTCGCGCAGCCGGAGCGCCCGGAACGCCTCCACCGCCACCTCGCGCATGCGCCGGTCGAGCTCCGGGTCCAGCCCCTCCGGGAACACCGATCGCGTCCCTGCGTACTCCGCGCCCGCCCCCTCGCCATCCGTCCCCCACTTCGCCTCCCAGCTCGCGATGCGCGGCCGGTCGGCCGGGAATCCGGTGAAGTCCAGCTCGATCACCGGCAGCGCGCGCGGCTCCGCGTTGCCGAGCACGCCCACGTAGAACTCCCGGCCCTCGATGTACTGCTCCACCAGCGCCGGCTGCTGGAACTCGCTCCCGATCTCCGCGATCCGTTCCAGCAGCTCCTTCACGTCGCGCACCACCGACTTCGCGCTCACGCCGAGCGACGCGTCCTCCTGCGGCGGCTTCACGATCAACGGAAAGCCGATGTCGTCCGCCCAGTCCACGGTGCCGCGAAACACCGTCGCGAACTGCGGGGTCGCGATCCCGTGGAAGGTCAGCACCTTCTTCGCCAGCGCCTTGTCCCCGGCGAGCAGCAGCCCCGAGGGGCTCGAGCCCGTGTACCGCAGGCCGAGCAGGTTGAGCAGCGCCGCCACGTTCGACTCGAGCGCGCTCTTCCCGCCGAACGACTCGGCCACGTTGAACACCAGCTCCGGCGCCGCGTCGCGCAGCGCGGAGACCACCGGCTCCACGCGCTCGTCCACCATGATCGGATGCACCTCGTGCCCCCCAGCCGCGAGCGCATCCGACAGCTCGCCGAGCACCGGATCGGCCGGCGGGCCGCACGCCTCGCGCGTGTGCAGCAGCACGACCCTCACGATGCGCCTCCCGCGCGCCCCGCGCGCCCGAGCGCGTGCGTGTAGCGGAAGTTCGTCATCACCGCCGTGCCGAACGCCGTCAGCTCGATGAGCGTGGAGGCCTCGAGCCCGCGCACGCGGAGTCCCAGCGCGTCCGCGCGCGTGGCCAGCAGGTCCACCAGCGCGCGCACCGTGGTCGTGCTCTCTCCCGTCCAGTACGCGATGCGCCGCACCAGCTCGCGACGGTGCCGGCGCAGGAACGCCCCCGCATGCTCTCCCTGCGGCGCGTCCGCGTCACTGCCGAAGATCGTGCGCAGGTCGCCGTCGAAGTGCCGCTCGTCCTGCACCGGCAGCGGCTCCTCCGCATCGTGGTAGTGCTCGGCCACCGTGTAGTGCATCGCTTCCACCGGCAGGTCATCGGGAGAGAGCGGCGGCACCTCCGGCGCGTCCCGCCCCACGTGGCGCATCACGCGGTCCACGTACTCGAGCTTTCGCAGCGCCGGCCACCCCGCGTAGCGCTCGCGCCAGTCGGAGCCTGGCGTGAGCCACACCGCGAACGTCTCCGCGAAGTCCTCGTCAGGGTGCTTCTGTGCGTACCACCCGAGCACGTGCCGCACGTAGTCGCGGGAGAGCGGGTCCACGGGATAGCGCTCGCGATACGGCCGCGAGTACGGCCCGAACGTGCGCCGCCACTCGGCGCGGTCGTACAGCCGGTACGCGTAGTTGAACGCGTGTCCCGCCTCGTGTCGCAGGTAGCGCATGATGTCCCCCTCCTGCTCCACCTCCACCGCCATCTCCTCCTCGATGCGCAGGAGCCGCGGATCCGCGAGGTAGAACGGCACGCCGATCAGCGGCGTCCCCTCGGGACACCCCCACTGGTCGCTCAGGTACACGGGCGGACGGAACGCCAGCCCCTTCGCGGCGAGCTCCTCGTACAGCTTTCGCACGAGCTGCTCCACGAGGGTGCCGCGCATCGACAGCCCCAGCTCCGAGATGCGCTTCGCGAGCAGGGCGTCGCGCTCTCCTTCCCACGATTCGAACGACTCGTGCACGCCGGCCACGAGGGCAAGCGGCATACCGCCAAGATGCGCGAAGCGCCGGCGCACAATGCGCCGGCGCTTCGCGAACTCGACAGCCTTCCCCCTGTGGTCAGGCCGCCTTCGGCTCCGGGGAGGAGGTGCTCTCCGTCTCGGGCGCGGGGCCCCAGACGTACGCCCAGAATACCGGGGTCGGCTCCTCACGCGTGCCGCGCGAGATCACGATCCCTACCGGCTCGACACTCATTGAATCGTTACCCTTCTCATCCTGCGTAACGAGACCCTTCTCGCCCTGCCGACTGGATACAGCCATGAACCACCTCGGGAAAGGAAAAGCCCCCGGAACGGTCGAGGGCCGGCAGGCGCAAAAGCAGCCATCATGCCAGGTGGTCCAGTGCTGGTAAGTCATTGGTAGTGCGCAACTTGCAAAAGAAGAAGCCGGCTGCTTGGCAACCGGCTGACGCGCAATGACACGAGCGAAATCCGACGATTCGTGTCACTTCGTTACGACACCGCCTTGGTGGCGAGGAAGGTCTCGCCGCTCTGCGTCCCCCGTTCCACCGAGATGTCCCACCCGGCGTAGCGGAGCCGCAGCTCCTCAAGGGTCACCAGGCGCACCCCGTTCGCCGTGGTCTCGAGCACGTGCATCCCCCCGGCCGTGGTGGCGTTCTGCAGGATCGTGATCGCGCGCTCGCGCTCCACAGCCGACAGGCCATCGAATGCCGCGGCTGCGCACACCACCGCGTTGAGGGGGAGATCCGGCGACCAGCTCGCGAGGTTCGTGACCAGCCCACGAACTCGCCCGGTGAGCCCGACCTCGGCCGCCGCGTCCATCACCCGCTCCAGCACATCCTCGGTGGTGTCGAGCGCCGTGACCGCGCAGCCGTTCGCGGCGAGATAGATCGCCGGGCCTTCCTGGCTCGCGCCCGCGACGAGCACGTGTCCTTCCGCCACCGTGCGCGCCGTGCGCGCGATCGCGCTGTCCGGGCGCATCCCCCACCGCTCGGGGCGGCTGAACTCGCGCAGCGACTTGAGGCGCCGGCGGCGCCACGTCGCGAAGGAGGGGATGCGGAGACGCGCGCGGATGATGCGGTCCACCTCCGCGCAGAGCAGGATCTCCGTGAGCGCGAGCTGTTCGCGCGAGGAGAGCGCCTGCACCGCCTCCTCCCCGATGCTCAGGATCGCCTGCCGGGGGATGGAATCCTTGTAGTTCTCGATTTCCCGGTCGACGTACAGCTCGTACTCGTGCTTGAGGGAGCGTGGTCGATTGGCCATTTCGCGGGAAACTGGATGGGGATGCGTGGTTAAGCTAGATCATTCCGGGGAGGGCGCAAGACCCTCACGCGGGCTCCACGTGGACCGTCACCTCGGAGGCTCCGAGAGAGGACGCGATGCGCTCCTCCACCTCGTCGGCGATGCAGTGGGCCTCGTCGACCGTCGTGTGCGCATCCACGCCGATCGTGACCTCCGCAAACAGTACGCCCGACGCGCTCGCGCGCGAGCGGATGGTGCGCACGTCGCGCACGCGCGGGATCGCGCGCACGATGCGCCGGATCTCCTCCGCATCCACGGCACGCTCGTCCACCAGCACCGGCACCGTACCGCGCACGATCTGGTAGCCGTTCCAGGAGATCACCAGCGCCACGGCGATCGCCAGGATCGGGTCCACCACGCCCAGGCCGGCGCGGGCGAGCACCAGGGAGCCGAGTGCCGCCGCGGTGACGTAGATGTCGCTGCGGGTGTGCGCGGCATCGGCGAGCAGGAAGGCGCTCGCCAGCTCTTCACCCCGCCGGCGCTCGTACCAGACGACGAACAGGTTGATTCCCATCGTCGCGAGGATGAGCGCGAGCTCACCCGCCTGCGGTGCGCGCGGGGCGTGACCGCCGATCAGATAGCGCACCCCCTCGCGGAGCAGCTCGAAGCACGAGATCGAGAGGAATCCGACGATCGCCAGCGCGCCGAGCGTCTCGAACTTCTCGTGGCCGTACGGGTGATCCTCGTCCGGCCCGCGCGCCGCGATCCGAACGAGCAGGATTCCCACGAGGTTGTTCAGGAGGTCGAGCCCCGACTCGAGCGCCGCGCCGAGGACCGACAGCGCCCCTGTGCGCAGCCCCACCAGCAGCTTCACGGCGACCACCACCGCATTGAGCAGCAGGATGACGAACAGCGTGTTGCGGACCGCGGGCGCGCGCCGTGCGCGTGCCGCGGGCGATGTCGCGATCGCGCGCGCGGGAGTGTGCACGCCGGAAGTGTAACCGCGTCGGCGGCGAGTGTCAGGGGCGAATGCGCACGCGAGTGCGGACGACGCGCCGCGCGTCGGGACACGGGGCGCCGTCCCATGGCGTCCGATGCGCCTTTCGGTCCGGCGCGCGCTCGCGCATCCTCCAAGGTGCCGCCGACCGGCACGCCCCACTCCCCCTTCCCGCACCGCTGCCATGCCCGAGCTTCCGGAAGTCGAAGCCGCCGCACGCCGTCTCGACGCGGCTGCGCGCGGCAGACGCATCGAGCGCGTCCGCGTGCTCCATCCGGCGCTCGAGCGCCGCATGCCGGCGCCGGATCTGCGCGCCGTCGAGGGGCGCACCATCGAGAGCGTGACACGGCGCGGCAAGCACCAGGTCGTCGCGCTCGACGACGGGGCGGTGCTCGTGGTCCACTTTCGCATGAACGGCGACTGGGAGATCGGCCGGGTCGGCGAGCCGGAGCCGCGATTCGCGCGCGCGGTGGTCGAGCTCGACGATGGCACGCGCGTCGTGCTCGTCGACTCGCGCGCCCTCGCCACGCTCGCGCGCCTGCCGCGGGAGCACGCGCTGCCCGCGCTCGGGCCCGAGCCGCTCGACGAGGGATTCACTCCCGCCGTGCTGCACGCCGCGCTCGCCACGCGCCGCTCGGCGATCAAGCTCGCGCTCCTCGATCAGCGGGTGGTGGCCGGGCTCGGGAACATCTACGCGGCCGAGGCGCTCTGGCTCGCGCGGGTGAGCCCGCGCGCGAGCGCGCGCTCGCTCTCGATGGAGCGCGTGACGCGCCTGGTGCGCGCGATCCGCCAGGTGCTCCGTCGCGCCCCCGCTGGCCGCTACCGCGACGGCGGCCGCGGCGCTCGCTGGCGCGTGTACGATCGCGAGGGGGCCCCCTGCCCGCGCTGCGGCACCTCGGTTCGGCGAATGGTGCAGGGCGGGCGGTCGACGTATTTCTGCCCGCGGTGTCAGGCGCGGTGAAGCACGTGGTGGGGAGTGTGTGGGGGGAGACCACCGAACGACGCGTGTCGCGTGTGGGAGACTGACGGGAAGAGGAGATAGGTAGAGCGCGTGTAGGTTCGGATGTAGGGAGAGTTCACCTACACACGCACCCACACGCGCCCTACCTACGCCCTCTGCCCGTCAGTTCCCCACACGCCACACGCGTCGTTCGGTGGTCTAGCGACCAGGCCCTATGCCCCCATTCCGCCCGAGCTAATCCATTGCCTCCACCAACGCCCCCTTGATGTACCCGCTCTCCGGAATCGTGAGCACCTCGGGGTGGTCCAGCGGCTGGCCACGGAACGCGCGCAGGGCGATGCGGCGCCCGCTGTCCGCGGCGGCGGATTCGAGCATCTCCAGGAAGAGCGGCTTCGTGAGGTGGTAGCTGCAGCTCGCGGTGAAGAGGAGACCGCCGGGGGAGAGCAGACGCATCGCGCGGAGGTTGATCTCCTTGTAGCCGCGGATGGCGCCGGGGAGGGCGGGGCGCGTCTTCGCGAACGCGGGCGGGTCGAGCACGATGGTCTCGTAGCGCGCGCCGGAGTGCTCCTCCGCGCGCAGGAAATCGAAGGCGTTCGCTTCCACGAAGGTGATGTTGTCGAGCGCGTTGCGCTCGGCGTTCTCGCGGGCGCGCGCGAGCGCGGCCGCGGAGGAATCGAGCGCCGTCACCTGCTCGGCCCGCCGCGCGAGGTGGAGCGCGAACGATCCATGATAGCTGAAGCAGTCGAGCGCGCGTCCGCGCGCCGATGCGCCCACCAGCGCGCGGTTCTCGCGCTGATCGAGGAACGCGCCGGTCTTCTGTCCCTCCCACGGTGCCGCGAGATAGCGGACGCCGTGCTCCCGCACCTCGATCTCTCGCGGCACGTCGCCGTCGAGGAGCACCGTCTCGCGCGCGAGCCCTTCGCGTGAGCGCACGGGGACGTCGTTGCGCGCGAGGATCCCTTCGGGCGCCGCGAGCTCGCGCAGCGCGCGCACGATGCTCGGACGGAAGCGCTCGAGGCCGGCGCTGAGGAGCTGGACCACGAGCCACCGGTCGTAGCGATCGCAGACCAGCGACGGTGTGCCATCTGCCTCGCCGTGCACGAGTCGATACGCGTTGGTCTCCTCCGCGAGCGGAGCACGGCGTTCGATCGCGCGAGCGAGGCGGCGGTGCCACCACGCATCGTCGATCATCGCGTCGGGATCGGAGTCGAGGAGGCGGAGGGAGATCTCGGAGCGTGGACTCCAGAGCGCCCAGCCGAGCGGTCGCCTGGCCGCGTCGAGCACGCGGACGGCGCCGGGTTCGCTTTCCGGCCGCTCGAGCACGTCGCTGCGATAGATCCATGGATGCCCGTTGGCCCACCGGCGGGCGCCCTTTGGGGAGACGATGGCGTGTTCGCGCATTGGGGTAGTTTGCTAGGGGCCAGGGGCCGGGGGCCAGGGGCCGGGGGGATCTGGGAAACCCCGGATCCCGGGGTGGAGAAGGGCGGACCAAGGAACGCGACGGGGCGCCGGCATTCGCCGGCG
>CAMLEQ010000092.1 GCA_946479015.1 uncultured Gemmatimonadota bacterium
ATCGCCGCCTCGAGGCGGATGGCGTAGCCGCCACGGTCGGCCATCGCGCACGCCAGCTCGGCGATGGACTCCATGGCGAACGCGTTCGCCGACATCCGCGCGACCTTCTGCGCGATCGCCTCGTGCTTCCCGATCGGCACTCCCCACTGCACTCGCTCGGTGGACCACTCGCGCGCCACGTGCACCATCTGCTTCGCCGCGTACGCCGCGCTCGCCGGGAGCGTGAGGCGGCCGGTGTTCAACGTCACCAGCGCGAGCTTGAGCCCCTTCCCCTCCTCCCAGAGGATGTTCTCGCGCGGCACCTTCACGTCGTTGAAGCGGATGACGCCGTTCTCGATCGCCTTGAGCCCCATGAACCGGCAGCGGTGCACGATCTCCACGCCGGGCCAGCCGGTCTCGACGATGAACGCCGTGATCTGCTTCTTCGGCGCCCCGTGCACCACGCGGTCGGGCGTGCGCGCCATCACGACCATCAGCTCGGCGCGCGTGCCGTTGGTGCACCAGAGCTTCTGGCCGTTGAGGATGAAGTGCTTGCCGTCCTCGGTCGGCGTCGCCGTCGTGCGCATGTTCGCCGGGTCGCTCCCCGCATCCACCTCGGTGAGCGCGAACGCCGAGATCGCCCCCTTCGCGAGCCGGGGGAAGTAGCGCCGCTTCTGCTCCTCGGTGCCGAACAGCTTGAGCGGCTGCGGCAGCCCGATGGACTGGTGCGCGGAGAGGAGCGCGGTGAGCGAACCGTCCTTCGACGTCACCATCCCCATCGCGCGGATGTAGCTCCGCTGGGAGAGGCCGAGGCCGCCGTACTCGCGGGGGATCTTGATCCCGAACGCCCCCATCTCGCGCAGCTCCTGCACGAGCGGCTCCGGGATCTCGCCGGTGCGGTCCACCTCGTCCGATGGGAAGCGGTCGAGGTAGGCGCGCAGCGACTGGAGGAACGGACGGGCGCGTTCCGTCTCCTCGGGGTCATCTGGGGGGAAGGGGTGGATCAGGTCGAGCCTGAAGCGGCCCAGGAACAGCTCCCTGAGAAAGCTCGGTTCCCGCCATTCGCTCTCGCGCGCCGATTCGGCCACATCGCGCGCCTCCTGTTCGGAAACCGGACCATGAGTCGAGTCTGCCATGAGTCTCTCTCGTCCGTCACACGGTGAGTGGCGCCTCGCGCGGGACTCCGAGCGGGGTGAGCGGATGCGACTCCGCCTCTCGCAAGTTACAGCACCGGTCGCGTCGGGTACAATCGGCGCTCCCCCGGCGCCCTGTCGGGGCTCAGCCCCGCGGCGCGCGAGCCTCGCGCTCCTGATGCACGAGGAACGCCACGCCCGCGAGGGCGATCGCCGCGAAGGAGAACCACTGGATGGCGTAGCTCTTGTGCGGGCCCTCGCCCATGGCGGGAATCCCCTGCCGCACCGGCGCGCCGGGGAGGGGCCGGTCGCCGGCCGGGAGCGCGACCACGTAATAGGGGGCGATCGGGTACGGGAAGGCAGTGGGGAGCCGGCTGCCGTCGAGCGCGCGCCACGCGTTCGGGTGCGATGGCGAGCGCGGCTCGCGCGCCTGGCGTGGCGCGAAGGGGCCGACGTATCCCTCGATCACCGCGTGCTCCGGCTCGCGCCAGCGTCCCGCATCCACGGTGAAGGCGTCCGGCGAGTAGACCCACCCGCGGTCCACGAGCACGGCCCGTCCGCCGCCATCGGGCTTCAGCGGCGTGAGGAGGTACACGCCGGGGGAGCCATCGCGCGAGCGTCCGGTGAGCACGATCTCGTGATCGTAATCGTAGGTGCCGGAGACGTGCACGCGCCGGTACTTGGCGCGCTCGGTGTCGGCGGGGAGCGCGGCGAGCGACAGCGGCGGCTCGGAGAGCCGGTGCTCGAGCTGCGCGTTGTAGGCGCGGCGCTGGGCGAGACGCTGGAGCTGCCAGATGCCCAGCCGCACGAACACCGCCGCGAAGGTCAGGGAGATGACGACCCCGATGATGGTGCGACGTCGCATGCGGGGAAGCTAATCGGTGGCGCGGCGGGAGACACGCCGGTCCACCGCGCGGCTCACGCCATCTGGATGGCGGCTCCCGGTCCTGCCGGCGGGGCTTCCGGGCGGGGAGGAGCGATGTCGCGCCGGGCCTCCGGACGCGGCTCGGGTCCTGGCGCCTCCGCGCGGGCGGGAGACTCCCGCCCGTTCTGCCGCGGCAGGAAGATCGTGAACTCCGCGCCCTGTCCCGGCTCGCTCGCCACGGTGATCTGTCCCCCGCTCTGCTGGACGATGCCGTAGGAGGTGGCGAGCCCCAGCCCGGTCCCCCGCCCCTCCGGCTTGGTCGTGAAGAAGGGCTCGAACAGGTGCGCCATCGACTGGTCGTCGATCCCCACGCCCGTGTCGCGCACCGCGAGCGCGATGTACCGCCCCGCCTCGATCGTCCCGTGGGCGTGCGGGCGCGACTCGTCCACATCCACGTTGCGCGTCGCGATCTCCAGCGTGCCCCCGCGCGGCATGGCGTCCCGCGCGTTCACCACGAGGTTGAGCAGCACCTGCTCGATCTGCCCCTCGTCCACGCGCACCAGCCCGAGCCCCGGGTCGAGCGAGATGACGAGGCGCACGTCGCGCGCGACGAGGCGGCGGAGCAGCCCCTCCATCCCGCGCACCACCAGGTTGAGGTCCACGGTCGTGGGGCGGCTCTCCTGCTTGCGGCTGAACGTGAGCAGTTGCCGCGTGAGCTGCGCGGCGCGGTCCACCGCGCGCGTGATCTCCACCAGATCCTCGCGCCGCGCGTCGGCGGGAGGCAGCGTGAGGGCCAGCGCGTCGGAGGAGGCGCGGATGGCGGCCAGCACGTTGTTGAAGTCGTGGGCGACGCCGTTCGCGAGCCGCCCCACGGCCTCCATCTTCTGCGCCTGGCGCATCCGCTCCTCCAGGCGTCGCTTGGCCGTGATGTCGCGCGACGTCACGGCCACGCCATCTCCCACGCGCACGATCGTCTGCTGGAGCCAGCTCGCCTTCATGCCGGGGACGCGCACGGGGATCTCCTCGTCGAGCATCGCGCCGGTGGCGACCACCCGCGCGCAGCGCTCCAAGAAGCCGTCCTCGCGCGTCACGGGGTATAGGTCCCCCATGCGCCGGCCGACGAGCTCACCTCGCGGGCGGCCGAGGAGCCGCTCGGCGCCCGCGTTCATCTCGTCCAGGATGAAGTCGGTGATGCGCCCCGCGTCGTCGCGCACGGCTTCGAGGAGGAAGAACGCGTCCATGCTTCCCTCCGCCGCGCCGCGGAAACGGGCCTCGCTGGCGCGTACGCGCGCGACGTTGCGCGCGCGCGCGGCGACCTCCGCGCGGATCACGCCGACCCCGAACAGCGCGACGAGGATCGCGAGCAGGCTGCCGGCGCCGGCGATGAGCAGCGTGAGCCGCTCCCCGTTCCGCGCCTGCTGCACCCGTGCCGCGAGCTGAACCTCCGCCTGCGCATCCATGTCGCCGATCAGCGCGCGGATCTGCGCCAGGTGGGCGCTGTCGCGCTCCCCCCCGCGCGGCGGGCGCGCGGCGGCCATGACCGGCCGCATGATGGAGTCCAGCTCGGCGAGCTGCGCGTCCATGAGCGGCCGAAGGCGCGCGAGCCGCTCGCGCTGGCGCGGGTCCCTGATGACGCGCTCGAGCGCCGCGAGCTCGGCCGGCGCCGCCCTCACCGCCCGTTGGTACGCGAGCAGCTCCGTGCTGTCGCGCGTGAGCAGGAACCCCCGCTCCGCGGACTCCGCGTCGGCGAGCGATCGGAGCAGCCCGGCCAGCCCGGCGCGCAGCTCGTGCGACCGCGCCACCGACTGCACTTCATCCACCAGCCGGCGGGCGCGGTCGAGCACGACCAGGCCGATCCCGCCGACGAGGCCGAGCAGCAGAGCCAGAACGATCGCGACCCTCTGTACGATGGACAACCGCACTCCCATCTCCCGCCGAGATCGGCGCCGACAACCTACGGCGCGCCATATGGCGCGTCCAGCCGCCGGGCGGTGCGAGCACACCCGGCGCCGTGCGTCCCACGCGGCGCCGGATGTCGCCAGCGCTCAGAATAGGCTGATCTGCTCTCCGAGCTCGCTCGGATCCACGGGACGCTGGCCGAGCAGGCGTTGGAGCTGGCGCACGGAGGCGGGGCTGTGTCCAGCGAAGTGGTTGTTCACGTATCCGTACACCGCCGTCACCTTCTGCGCGAGCGCGAGGATCGCCTCGGCCCACGCCTCCAGCTCGCGCGTGCGGTCGTACTGGAGGCGCGAGTAATCCACGATGTCGCGGTTCGGTCCCATCCACCGCAGATAGGCGAAGTCCGCCGTGGGGTGCGCCGCGAGCTGGAGCATCGTGCGTCGCGGGATCCAGCGCGCGTCGGTGAGCGCGAGCGCCACGCGATGCTCGGCGAGCAGCGCGAGCACCCCCTCGTGGATCCACCCGCGCTGGCGGAACTCCACCGCGAAGGCGAGATCGCGCGGCAGCGTGGGGAGAAACGCGGCGAGCGCGGGGAGCTCGGCCGGCCCGAAGTCCGGGCCGAGCTGGATGAGGATCGGCCCCAGCTTCCCGCCCAGCGCCCTGGCGCGCTCGACGAAGAGCGCGGTCGCATCCTCCGCATCGCGGAGCCGCCGCTCGTGCGTGATCTCCTGCGGGAGCTTGAGCGCGAAGGAGAAGTGCGCCGGCGTCCGCTGCGCCCATCCACGCACCGTCTTCTCCGGCGGGATCGCGTAGAAGGTGGCGTCCACCTCCACCGTGTCGAACGCGCGCGCGTACACGCTCAGGAAGTCCGCCGCGCGCGTCCCCTCCGGGTAGAAGGAGCCCACCCACGCGTCGTAGTTCCACCCCTGCGTGCCGAGGAAGATGCGCGATGGCATGGTGGCACAATCGGCGGCGCGACCGGGCGCCTGTCAAGCCGTCGACGTGTCGCGCGACGCGGGCCCCATCCTTGCGCTTCCTGTTTCCCCGAGACCACGGAGGACACATGAGCGAGCGCGACGACGAGGAATATCTCGAGGAAGCGAAGCACGCGGGCGAGGTGGCTCCGGAGTACACCGGCGAGCGGCTCATCTTCGACGAGCTGCGCAACGAGCCCGAGGAGCCGACCCCCGCGGAGCGCGCGGCGATGGGACCCGAGGCGGCGCCGGTGGAGGGACCGGAGACGAACGCGGAGCTGCTCGGCGAGGGGGTGGGCGGCGCGTCCGGCGCGATCGTCGGCGCGGCGCTCGGCTCGTTCGCCGGACCCGTGGGGACGGTGATCGGCGTGATCGCCGGCGCACTGGGCGGCTGGTGGGCGGGGCGCGCGGTGGTGGACGTCGCGAGTGGGATCTCGGCGGACGAGGACGCGGCGTACCGCGAGCACTACGAGGGGAGCGACTCGCGCCTCGCCGACCGCGGGTACGAGGAGGCCCGCCCCGCCTATCACCTGGGGCGCATCGCGCGCGGCAATCCCGAGTACGGCGGCCGATCCTTCGAGGAGGTGGAGCCCGTGCTCGAGCGCGGCTGGACGGAGGAGCTGCGCGGGCGGTACGGCGAGTGGCACGTCGTGCGCGCCTTCGTGCGCGAGGGGTGGGTGCACCGCGAGCGCCACGAGCGGCTCGGTGGCACGCCGCGCACCATGACGCCGACCGAGCGCGCGCTCGACCGGCTCCACTCGGACGACAGCGCGATCTGAGGAGGAACGATGGATCCACGCGACGAACGGGACTCCCATCTGGTCTCGAACGATCCGGCGCACACCGCGTCTCGCGAGGCGGCCGAGCGGGCGCGGCGGGGCGAGCCGCCTGCCCCCCGCGTGGGCGGGACGTCGGACACGACCGCCGCCGCGATCGGGGGCGCCGCCGGCGCGGCGGCGGCCGGCGCGGCCGCAGGGACCTTCATCTTCGGCCCCGTGGGAACGATCATCGGCGCGCTCGCGGGCGCGCTCGGCGGGTGGTGGGCCGGCGAGGGGGTGGCGAAGGCGGGGGAGAGCATCGAGCAGCGCGATGAGGCACGCTACCGCGAGCACTACGAGAGCCTCCAACCCGCCGAGCGCCCCGCCGACCTCCCGTACGAGCACGCGCGCAACGCCTATCTTCTCGGCCACCTCGCCCGGCGCAACCCAGAGTACGCAGGTCGGCCGTTCGAGGCGGTGGAGCCCGACCTGCGGCGCGGCTGGAACCAGGACCTCGGCGCGCGGTACGGCGAATGGGAGGGGATGCGGGGCTACGTGCGCGCGGCGTATCAGGGGGAGCCGATCGACACGACGGGGCTGAGGGATCCGCTGCCGGAAAGTGAGAACAGGAGGTTGGGGCTTGGGGAGGGACTAGAACCTGGTCGCTAGACCACCATGAAACGCGTGTGGCGTGTGGGGAACTGACGGGCAGAGGGCGTAGGGACGGCGCGTGTGGGTTCGTGTATAGGTGAACTCTCTCTACATCCCGCCCTACACGCGCTCTACCTATCTCCTCTGCCCGTCAGTTCCCCACACGCCACACGCGTTCTTCGGTGGTCTAGCGACTAGGTCCCCTCCCCCTACCGATACGTCTCGAAAAATCCCTCTCCTTCCCCCTTCACCACCTCCCCCCCAATCCGCCCTTCCAGCCTGGCCGTCCCCTTCATCTGGATGAAGTACGGCGTCCGCAGCAGGCGTGCGGCGGCGGCTTCGCCGCGCTCGATGATCGGCGTGCGGGTGTCGGTGCCGATCGCGTCCTCGATCGCGAGCTCCACGCGCAGCGTGTCGCGGCCGCGGGCGTCCCACATCACGGCGCGCGAGGGGACGCGCACGCGGCGGCCGTCGACGACGATCGTGCGGTCGTCCACGTAGTCGATGCGGCGGGGGCGGAACAGGGCGCGGAAGCCTGACGAGTCCACCAGGTACAGGAAGAACGGCGGGCGCGACATGGTGGTGTCCGGAGGCTCCACGCGGCCGTAGAGGAAGGTGAAGCCGCCAGCGCGCGACGCGCCCCACTCCCAGCGCACCCCCTGCCATACGCCCCAGTTGTGGTCGTGGTACGACTGCGCGCCGTCGTACCGCTCGCAGGCGGCGTCCACGCAGATCGATCCCGTGGCGGTCGCGCGCAGCGCGGGCACGGCGTACCCGGAGGTGAACGGCCCGCTCGCCAGCGTCGCGCCGGGGAAGAGGGCGCGCGGTGCCGGCGTCACCACCAGGTCGATTGTCACCGCCGAGTGACTTCGCTCGGCGCGCGCCCGACCGCGCACCCGATAGCGCCCGTCGGGGAGGAGCGTGACCGTGGAGGGGCCGATCGAGAGGTCGGGGATCTCCGTGGAGAAGCGCACCGCGCTCGACGGCTCGCGCGAGGAGAAGCGGCGCGTGCGCCCCCCCTGCTCGCGGAGGCTCACGGCGAGCTGCCCTCCCCACTGTCCACCGCGCACGTCTCCGCCGATGATGAACGAGATGAACGCCCAGCGCCGGTGGTCCGCGGAGAGCACGTTGAAGTAGTGCCACTCTCCCCAGCTCTCCGGGTGCGCGAGCCCCGGCGGGGGCTCGTGGAAATGGTCGATCTCCGAGTACAGCTCGTAGGGCGTGGGCGCGATCCAGCGCCGGTCGCCTCCATCATCCCCCCACTCGCCCTTGGCGAGTGGGGGCACGGCCCCGACCCCCTCGCTGCGCGAGGGGATCTCCCCCGTCGCGCGCACCGCCCACTCGCCGCGCGCGGTGCGCAGGTAGAGCAGCTTCCCATCGATCTGCGGCGCGGCGACGGCGACGTCCCGCGCCAGGCGCGGCGCGGCGAGCAGCTCGCGGTAGACGAAGCGCGCGTTGTCGATGGAGAAGAAGAGGCCGCCGACGCCCCCGGTCTTCATGACCTCGACGTCGAGCCCCTCGGGGAGCACCGTGATCTGCCCCCCTCCCACGAGCCGCTCGTCGCGCGCCTGCGTGAGCATCGCCTCGCCGATGGCGAGGAGCACGATCATCACGCCCACGCCCAGCGCGTAGCCGAACAGGAGGAAGAGCGAGCGCCCCGGGCGGTGCACCATGCTCCGGAGCGCGAGCAGGGTGATCACCCGTTCGGCTCCCGTTCCCAGGGGGGCGGCTGGTCCTCGCGCGGCACGGTGAAGCGGAGCGCGGCGTCGTCCTCACCGATGATGCGCTTCGCCAGCTCCGCCTCCCCCGTGTCGTTCCCGCGGCGCGCCGGATCGTCGAGCAGCTCGGCCGCCTCCGCGCGCGTGAGCGTTGCCACGTACACGTCGGCCCACGGGCCGTAGTCGAAGCGCAGGTAGGCGGCGCGCGACGCGGCCACGGCCACCAGCGGGTGATCGGCGCGGATGGGGATGGAGAGGGTGGGGTGCAGCGCGGGCACGGTGAGCGCCACCGCCACCGCGCGGCGGCGGTCGAGCGGCCGCGGCTCGTCCCCTTGCGGGAAGCGGCGCTCGATGGCGCTGAACTCGTCCACCGACAGGTCCACCGGCTCCCACGTCAGCGCGGTCCCGCGCGCCTCCCCCTCGCCGCGCGACAGCAGCGCGCGGACCTCGTCGCACTCGCGCCCCTCGAACAGGAACGCCACCAGGGTGTCGAGCGGCCACTCGGCCGCCGTGGCGGTCGCGTCGTCCGCTGTGTAGCCGGAGCGATGCAGCCTGGCCGTCACTCTACGCTCGTGCACGGAGCACCTCGTCGTGAACGATTCCGCCATCCCGCATGTGAACCACCCGACGCGCGGCGCGTGCCAGCTCCTCGTCGTGCGTCACCACTACCAGCGTCGTGCCATCCGCGTTCAGGCGATCGAACAGCGCGATGATGTCCGCACCCGTGCGCGCATCCAGCTCCCCCGTGGGCTCGTCGGCGAGCACGAGCGCCGGCCGGTTCGCCAGCGCCCGCGCGATCGCCACCCGCTGCTGCTCCCCGCCGGAGAGCTGCGCCGGACGATGCCGCTCGCGATGCCCGAGCTCCACGTACCGCAGCAGCTCCGAGGCGCGCGCGCGCCGGACCCGTTTCCCCACTCCCGCCTCGGCCATCGGCAGCTCCACGTTCTCCCGCGCCGTGAGGATCGGCATGAGATAGAAGCGCTGGAAGACGAAGCCGATGTTCCGGAGGCGGAACGCCGTCAGCTCCCGATCGCTCATCGCCCCGACATCCCGCCCGCGGATCGAGAGCGATCCGCTGGTGGGATGATCGATCGCGCCGAGCAGGTTGAGCAGCGACGACTTGCCGCACCCCGACGGGCCGACGATCGCCACGTACTCGCCCTGCGCGACGTCGAGCGAGACGCCGCGCACGGCGTGCACGACCTCACCCTCGAGCAGGTAGTCCCGCCGCAAGTTGCGTGCACCGAGCAGCGCCGTCACGCCACGGCCTCTTCGCGGAGCGTGCGGGCCACGGGGAGCCCGGCCGCGCGCCAGGCGGGGTAGGCCCCGGCGGCCACTCCCGAGGCGGCGAGCAGGGCGAGCGCCGTCCACGCGGCCTGCGGCTGGAAGAGGAAGAAGTCGATCGCCGCCGGGAGCCCGGGGAAGGCGGAGAGGATGCCGTTCAGGTAGCGCGCCGTCGCCAGGCCGAGCCCGAGCCCCAGGAGCGCGCCCCCCAGGCTGATGGCGGCGCTCTCGAGCAGGATCTGCTGCACCACGTGCGCGCGGGAGATCCCGATCGCGCGCATCACCGCGATCTCCCCCATGCGCTCGTTCACGGAGACGGTGACGAGCGTGGTCACGAGCAGGAAGCCGACGATGAGACTCACCGCGCCGAGGATCAGCCCGAGCTGGCGGAAGTAGCTGAGCCGCTGGTCCACGCGCGCCATCGCCCCGGCGGTGGAGATGGCGTCCACGCGCGGCACGTGCGCCTGGATCCACCGGCGCGTCCCCTCCACGTCGCTCCCCTGGCGCAGCCGGACCATGAACAGCGACACCACGTCGTCTCCCCCTTCCCCGGTCCCGCGCAGACGGGCCGTCATGCGCTGCAGCGTGCGGAGCGGGAGGGCGACCGCCGGCTGTCCGGCGGACAGGTAGAGGAAGCGCGCGCGTCCGGCCACCACCAATCGCCGCTCGCCGGTGAAGGTGCGGAGCTGCGGATCGTAGCCGGCGGCCACGAGAAGCGTGTCCCCCACGCGCGCGCCGGCGGCGCGGAGGAAATCGTCGTTCGCCACCATCGCGTCCGGGGCGATCGCATCGCGGCCGGCCACCAGCTCGTAGTCCCCCTGCGCGGCGGGATCGATCCCCAGCGCGAACGCCGTCACGGCGCCGCTGTCGCGCGGCACGTGGAGCTGCGCGCCGAGCACCGGGCTCACCGCCGCCACGCCGGGGAGCGCGCGGAGGAGCCTGACGATCTCCGACGCGCCGGGGATCGTCGCCTCGGTGTCGAAGGGGAGCGTGCCGCGCGGCGCGAGGCGGAGCTGGAACCCCCGGCTGAGCAGGAGCTGACGGAAGCTCTCGCGCAGCCCGGTGGAGAGCATCACCATGTCGAGCAGCATCGCGGCCGCCACCGCCACGCCGAGCACGGCGAGGAGCGTGCGCGCGCGGTGCCGGCGGAGCGCCGCGAGAGCGAGGGCGATGCGCATCAGCGCCCGAGCAGCGCGAGGGGCGCCGACCGCACCAGCCGGAGGGCGGCGAGCACGCCGGCGCCGATGCCGAGCGCGAGCGACAGCGCCACGGCGAGCAGCACGATGTCCCCCGTCACGAGCGCGAAGCGCAGCGGCGTGCGGTAGTACGCCTGGTAGTACGCGTTCACCGCGGCCGACATCACCCACCCGATCCCCACTCCCACCCCGCTGCCGAGCACCGACACGAACGCCGCCTCCAGCACCACCGAGCGCAGCACCGAGGCGCGGGAGATCCCGATGAGCCGGAGCGCCGCCACATCCCGTCGTCGCTCCTCCACCTTGAGCAGCAGGATGCAGAGCAGGAAGATCGCGCTCGCGACGATGGTGATCACGCCGATCGCGCGATGGAAGCGGCTCACCACCTTGAAGGTGGCCGACGTCTCCACGGCGATGTCGCGCGAGCGGTAGGCGTGGAAGCCGAACGCGGCGTCGTTGATCTCCTCGAGCGCGCGGGTGGTGCCCGCCGCGCCGCGCGTGGCCACCGCGAAGCGGTCCACCCGGTCGCCGTAGCGGGTGAGCGTCTGGAGCTGGTCCAGGTGCAGCCGCACGCGGTACTCGTTGCGCGCGATCTCGCTCGGATCGGCGCGCCGGGTGACGATCGCGCCGACGACCACCGTGTCCCCCGCCCCGCCGGGCGCGGCCGACACGACCACGCGGTCCCCGACCCTGAGCCCCGCGTCGTCCGCGAGCCGCTGGTCGATGGCGATCGTGCGCACTTGAAGTGCGAG
>CAMLEQ010000093.1 GCA_946479015.1 uncultured Gemmatimonadota bacterium
GCGACGGCGGCGTCCGCGCGTAGCAAGAGACTCCCCGGGCGCCGACGATCGATGCCGACTCAGGCGCCCCGTACGCGCTGGCGCCCGGGGAGGCTCGCAGCGTGTAAGCGCGACGCCGCCAGAGCCACACCCCCGCGTCACGCCAGTCCCAGGAGCCCACCACGGCCGGCGTCACGCCAGGGCCAGGAGCCCACCACGGCCGGCGCCAGTCCACGGAGCCCTGCCACGCCCCCGCGTCCCGCGTCCCGCGCCCCGCCGCCGCGAGCAGCCTACACGCCGACGCGCTCCATGCCGATCGACTCCCGGTCGAGCGCTCAGGCGCGCCGCCGGTACACCTCCGCGTCGCGTATGCGCTTCAGCCTGCGCCGGAGCCACGCACGCTTGCGCGTGAGAACGACCACCAGCGTGTGGCCCGGCAGCTCCAACTCCTCGACCAGCTTTCGCACCAGGTACGTGCTCGAGCCCTCCGACACGAAGCGCCACCAGGGCTCGGCGCGCGAGATGCCGAGGATGTAGAACGGGCGGTCCGGCGCGTGGCGGGTCACCTTCCGGGCGATCCATGCCCGTCCCACCCGCGGATATCGCGCGAGCTGTTCGCGCAGTCGAGCGCGCGCGGCATCGTCGAGCGCGGCCGATTCCACCTTCTCGGAGCGCGCGATGCTCTGGCGCTCCGCGCGAGCGGCCGACGCCTCGGCCGCCGATGCGTCCGCGCGCGTCCGGTACGCGATCGCCTCTCGTGAGCGGCCGGTCTGCTCGAGATACCCGGCGATCATCGAGGAGGCCACCATGATGGCGCCGGGGTCGACCTCCATCGCGCGCTCGAGGTGCACGATGCCGGCATCGTCCCCCCGGGCCAGCAGCAGCCGCCCGAGCATGAACAGTCCGGACGCGTGCCGCGGCTCGTCCCGCACGAGCGCGGTCACGAGAGGGAGCGCGGCCTCGGCGCCGTGAACGTCTTCCGTCCAATCGGCCACGCGGAAGCGCTCGTCGGCGGTGAGCTCCGTGCTCTCCGCGCGCGCGGCGAGCTCCCGCAGCCCATCGCGCGCGCGCACCAGATGGCGGTGCCGGTCCCGCCAGCGCGCCGATACCTGGCCGCGCCACTGCTCGTCGAGCTCGTCCGCGAGCCTTGCGGCGAGCGGGCCGAGGTAGCGCGCCGCGGCCGTCGCCGCCGGATCGATCGGGAGCGCGAGCCGTTCCGCGAGCGCCGCGATCCCCGCATCGTCGGTCGGCCGTGCGCCGAGCGCCTCGAGACGATCGGCCAGGGCGGGATGCGGATCATCGACGCCCGACTCCACGCGCAGCGCGCTCTCGAGCCACGCCGCCGCCGATGGGAGCGGGAGTGCGGCGGGCATCGCCTGCACGATCCCCGCGAACGCCGCACGCGGCGGCGCCGGCTCGTCGGCGATGCGCGCCGTCAGCAGGGGCCAGACGATCTCGCTCCGGTAGCGCCCGCGAAGGTCGAGTGCCGCCAGCGCCATCGCGGTGGTGGTGCTCCCGACGACCGCCGCCGAAGTCCGGTCCGCCTCCACCTCGTGCCGTCGCGCGAGCACGAACGAGTACGCGCCGAAGTACGGCCCGTACCACTCCACGAACCGGTTGACGAGGAGTGCCCCGAGCGTCGAGCGCCGCTGCGTCACCGCCTCGACGACCTGCGCCCAGGCACCGCGCACGCGGTAGATCCAGTTGGCGAAGCGCGCGTGCGCGCGCGAGAGATGCCCGAACTCGTGCGCGAGCACGGACTGGAACTGCTCCGGCGTGAGCGCGGCGAGCAGCGGGAGCCCCACCGACAGATAGTTGCGGTGCCAACCGAAGATGCCGAGCCGCGGCACCTGAGACACCGAGGCGTTCAGCTCATCGGTGACGATCACCCGGTGTGGTGCGGGAGCCCTCGCCGCGCGCCGCACCGCGTCGATCTCCGTGAACAGCTCCGGCACCTCGTGGCGTCGCAGCTCGCGTCCCTCGGGCGGCGGAACGGTCACCCAGAGCGCGCGCCCGAGCGCGCCGAGCAGCGCGAGCAGGGGGAGCACGGCCTTGATCACCAACCCGCCGACGCGCAGGGTGACCAGCGCCCACACGATGAGCGCGAGCAGCGAGAGCAGGAAGAGCATGACCGCGGCGATGTACGCGTAGCCGAGCACGGCGAGCGCGCCGACGCGCAGCCGGTAGCTGACAGGATGCGCCGACGCCATGGCCTCGAGGCGCGAGACCAGCGCGGCGTATTCGTCGTGCGTCATGGTGCGGGGCGGGGGAGAGCGGGTGGATTGCGCGGACCGCTCGAGCGAGCGGGTGCCGAACGATGCGACGCGCCGGCGCCGCCGTCCAGCGGATGCACCCTGATCGACGAGCGTCCCGCGCTCTTGTCACCATGCACCACTGCTCGTAGACTGGCTCTCGCACTCGCGATGGAGGATCGCGTGGAATCGCACGGCCAGACGGCGGATCCGATCGAGGCGCTCACCACCGCCCTCCGCGCCGATGACGTGGCACGCGTCGCCGCGCTCCTCGAGCGCCACCCGTCGCTCCGCCCGCGGCTGAACGAGCCGATCCCCGGCGATGCGTTCGGCACGCTGCCGCTCCTCGCTCTCGCGCGCGCCGGACGCCGGGAGATGATCGAGCTGCTCCTTCGCCACGGTGCGGACATCGATGCGCGCAGCCAGTGGTGGGCGGGGGGCTTCGGTGTCCTCGACTGGTGCCCGCCGGGGCTCGCCCCGTTCCTCATCGAGCGCGGCGCCACGGTGACCGCCCACGCCGCCGCGCGCCTCGCGATGCTCGACCGGCTGCAGGCGCTCGTCGCCGCCGATCCCTCGCTCGTGCACGCGCGCGGGGGGGACGGGCAGACGCCCCTGCACGTCGCGGCGACGGTGGAGGTGGCGCGCTGGCTGCTGGATCACGGCGCGGAGATCGACACGCGCGACGTGGACCACGAGTCGACTCCGGCGCAGTACATGCTCGGCGACCGGCGCGACGTCGCGCGCTTTCTCGTGGAGCGCGGCTGCCGTACCGACATCCTCATGGCGGCCGCGATCGGCGACATCGATCGCGTACGCGCGCATCTCGACGAGGATCCGGCATCGGTGCGCACGCGCGTCTCGGCGCGCCACTTCCCCATGCGCGACCCGCGCGCGGGGGGCACCATCTATCTCTGGACGCTCGGCCCGCACAAGTCCGCGCACGTGATCGCCCGCGACCTCGGCCGGGGCGACATCTACGCGCTGCTCATGGAGCGCAGCCCCGACGATCTCAGGCTCTCCGAGGGGTGTCGCGCGGCCGACGACGAGACCGTGCGCGCCGTGCTCGCTCGGCGACCGGAGCTGGCGGCCGATCTCTCCGACGACGCTCGCGCGGAGCTGGTGGCGGCCGCGCAGGTGAACGACATCGTCGCCGCGCGTCGCCTGCTCGCGGCGGGGTGGCCGGCCGATGCGCGCGGCGAGCACGGCGACACCGCGCTGCACCACGCGGCGTGGTACGGGAACGTGGAGCTGGTGCGCGAGCTGCTGCGCCGCGGTGCGCCGCCGGACGCGGTCGAGAACCGGTACGGCGGTACCCCCATCGACTGGGCACGGCACGGGGCCACGCAGTGCGCGACGAAGGATGCGGGGGATCACGCGGGAGTGATCGCGGCTCTGAGCTGATCCGTCTAGCGATCGAACCGATCAGTCCGGCGCGCGCAGGGGACGTGAGCGTCCCAGCCCCGCGCCGCCAGGGGCCTCGCCGCCGGCCGGACTCTTGCTCTGATCGCCCTCGCGCCCTCCGTTACCGGCGCATCCTGATCGTCTGTCGAGGGCCCATGATGCTTCCGCTCCGGCTGCCGTGCCGAGTGGTCCTGGCGTGCTCGATGTCCCTCTGCGTGTGCGCGGCGACGGCCCGGGCGGCCGCGCAGCGCGCACCGGCCACCAGTCGCGCCGCGTCGCGCGCCGATGGCCAGTGGACGATGCCGGCGAGGGACCTCGCCGCCACGCGCTACAGCCCGCTCGCCCGGATCACGACGGCGAACGCCTCGCGCCTGCACGCGGTGTGGACCTTCTCCACCGGCGTCCTCGGTGGCCACGAGGGACAGCCGCTGGTGGTGGGGAACACGATGTACGTCGTGACGCCGTACCCGAACGTGCTGTACGCGTTCGACCTCGGCACGGAGGGGTACCCGCTCCGGTGGAAGTACCGTCCCGCCGTCGACCCCGCCGCCGTCGGCATCGCCTGCTGCGACGTGATCAATCGCGGCGCCACGTACGCCGGCGGGAAGATCGTGTACAACCTGCTCGACGGGCACACCGTGGCGGTGGACGCGGCCACGGGACAGGAGCTCTGGAACACGAAGGTGGCCGACGTGTCGCGCGGCGAGACGACGCCGATGGCCCCCTTCGTCGTGAAGGACCGCGTGATCGTCGGCGCATCCGGCGGCGAGTTCGGGATCCACGGGTGGGTGAAAGGGCTCGACCTGGAGACGGGGCGCGTGGTGTGGACCGCGTACAGTGTCGGGCCGGACAGCGAGGTGCTCGCGAGGGCAGGCACGTTCAGGCCGTTCTACGACCGCGGCACCGACCTCGCGCTCCGCTCCTGGCCGCGCGATGCGTGGAAGACGGGGGGCGCGCCGGTGTGGGGGTGGATGGCGTACGACTCCACGCTGGATCTGGTCTACTATGGCACCGGCAATCCGGCGCCGTACAACCCGGAGCAGCGCGCGGGGGACGACAAGTGGACGGCGAGCGTGCTCGCGCGTCGTCCCGGGGATGGCTCGCTCGTGTGGGCGTACCAGTTCACGCCGCACGACAGTTGGGACTACGATGCCGCCTCCGAGATGATCCTCGCCGAGCTCACGATCGGCGGCGCGCGGCGGAAGGTGCTCGTGCACTTCGACAAGAACGGCTTCGCGTACACCATCGACCGTGCCACGGGGGAGGTGCTCGTGGCGAAGCCGTACGTGGACGTGACCTGGGCGAAGCGGATCGACCTGAAGACCGGACGACCCGTCCTCGACTCGAGCAAGCTCACGGGCGCGTCTCGCGGGAACGTGAAGGACATCTGCCCCACGCTCGAGGGAGGGAAGAGCCCCGCGTCCCCCGCGGCGTACTCCGCCCGCACGGGGCTCTTCTACCTGTCCACGAACAACATGTGCATGGACTACCAGGCGTCGCCGGTGGCGCACATCCGCGGCACGCCCTACATCGGCGCCGCCACGCCGTACCACGCCGGCCGCGGCGGGAACATGGGCGCGTTCATCGCCTGGGACGCCGCGACGGGGCGCACGGTCTGGAAGATCGACGAGAGGTATCCGGTGTGGAGCGGCGCGCTCGCCACGGGCGGGGACGTGGTGTTCTACGGCACGCTCGACGGGTGGCTCAAGGCGGCCGACGCTCGCACGGGGCGCGTGCTGTGGAAGTTCAAGGTGGGCTCCGGCGTGGTGGGGAACCCGATCACCTACACGGGCCCCGACGGGCGTCAGTACGTCGCGGTGTATGCGGGGATCGGCGGCGACTGGTTCCTCCTTTCCGGCGATGTCCGCTCCGACGATCCGGCGGACGTGCGTCCACCGGCGGACTTCGCCCGCGATCTCGCCCGGCACACGAGCCAGGGCGGGATCGTCTGGATCTTCGGGCTCTGACGCGCGCGAGGAGCCATCCCCCGTGAGACCGATCTTCGCGTCGCTCGCGCTGGTCGCGGCGCTCGCGGCATGTCGCGGCGGCGATGCCCGCGGCCCCGCCACCGGCACTCGTCAGGCGCCGAGCGCGGAGCCGCCGCCCGCGGTGCGCCACGACGAGCACGTGTTTGCGGCGGGGCGCGTGCCGCCGGCCGCCGCGCTCGACAACCCGTACCGGGGCGACAGCGCAGCGGCCACGCAGGGAGAGAAGCTGTTCACGGCCATGAACTGCGACGGCTGCCACGGGGGCGGCGCCACCGGTTGGGTGGGGCCGAGCCTCGCGGATGGCCGCTGGCGCTACGGTGGCGCGGACGCCGAGATCTTCCAGTCGATCTACTACGGCCGCCCTCACGGCATGCCGGCCTTCGGCGGGCTGATCCCCCGCGAGGGAATCTGGAAGCTCGTGACGTACCTGCGATCGCTCCCTCCGCCGAGCGACGTGCCGACCGAATCGTGGAAGTGACATCGCGATCGCCGGCCGCTCGCTGCACGCGCCGGTGCGGCGCTACAGCCGGTCCACGATCCTCGCCTTGATCGACTCGAACTCGGCGTCGGTGAGCAGCCCGCTGTCGAGCATCTCCTTGGCGCGTTGCAGGCGCGTCATCGCGTCGCCATCCGCTCCCGCACCCGCCGGCTGCCCCGTCGTGCCGGCCGGCGCGCCGAACTGGATGCCGCCCGACCGGGCGCGCAGCTCGTCGAGGTCGCGGATCCGCCGCTTCTCGCGCCACGCCTGCCACTGGGCCTGACACACGCGGTACACTGCCTCCGCCTGATCCTTCCGCAGGCCGGTCACCACCATGCCGGGGATGACGTGCCCCGCCGATGCGAGGTCTTCCTGGTTCAGCGACGTGATGGTCAGCGAGGCGCCGAAGATCCCCACGCGCACGTTCGCGTCCTCGATGTCCTGCCAGCGCACGTCCTGCGGCGTGTAGCCGCCGAACAATCCGCGCGTGATGACGATCAAGCGTCCGCTCGTGGCGGCGACGAGCAGCCGCCGGTGCGTGAGCGCGAAGAGGCGGCGCTGCACCGCGTACGCCTCCAACGTCTCACCCGGCACGAGGATGGCGCGGAGGTCGCTCACCGCCCGAGCGATCCGCGGGTCGTTCGCCGGCGCGGTCTGCGGCGCACGCGGTGGGGGTGCGGGCGGGGCGCTCGACTGAGCGGCCGGCGACGCCTTCGGCGGCGCGCCCGCGCCACCGCTCCCGGCCTGCTGCCGCCGGCGCCACAGCTCGTCCGTGGCCGCCTGCCACTCCGCGGGCGGGAGCGACGAATCGCGCTCCATCGCCTGGAGCTCGGCGTCGGACTTGGATGCCCAGGACGTACGATCGTCGGTCGCCATGTCCACCACCTCACTGTGGGGGGAAGACGGCGTGCGTGGGCGGCCATGCACGGGGCTGTGGGCCGCCGCGCTCGATGATGCGTCGAGGGCTCCGACCACGCCAGTCGCTCCAACGGATCAGCACGGCGATGCGTTCTCGATGAAGGCCCATCATCGAGGAGATCGCTCATGCCGATGTTCGCCGCGCCGCGAATCGCTCGCCGGCTCGCCGCCCTGCTCGCGCTGTCGCTCCCGGGGACGCTCGCCGCGCCCGCCGCGGCGCAGACGTCCACGCGCTCGTTCACGCTCGAGCAGGTGCAGAGCTATCCGTTTCCCAGCGACCTCATCGCCGCGCCGAGCGGTGCGCGAGTGGCGTGGGTGTTCAACGAGCGCGGCGTCCGCAACATCTGGGTGGCCGAGGCGCCGGACTGGAAGGCGCGCCGCGTGACCGCGTACGGCGCGGATGATGGACAGGAGCTCACGAACCTGGCCTTCTCCCCCGACGGCGGCACGATCGTCTACGTGCGCGGAGGGGATCACGACTCGAACTGGTCGGCGGAAGGGAACCTGCCTCCCGACCCGAGCTCGAGTCCCGAACAGCCGAAGGTCGGGATCTGGAGCGTCCCCTTCGCCGGCGGCGCGCCGAAGCTGCTCGCCGAGGGAGACGAGCCGGTGATCTCCCCGCGCGGCGATCGCGTCGCGTTCACGAAGGATCGCCAGATCTGGATCGTGCCGCTCGATGGAACACAGCCGGCGAAGCGCCTCTTCTTCGCGCGCGGAGAGAGCGAGTCGCCGGAGTGGTCGCCCGACGGGAGCAAGCTCGCCTTCGTGTCGAACCGCGGCGACCACGCCTTCATCGCGGTCTACGCGTCCGACTCGGAGCCGATCCGCTATCTCGCGCCCTCCACGTCGCGCGACCGCGGGCCGCGATGGTCGCCGGACGGGGCGCGCATCGCCTTCGTGCGCCTCCCCGGAGCGGGGGGCGCCCCGCAGACGATCCTCGACCAGCACCCGAACCCGTTCGGCATCTGGGTCGCCGACGTCGCGACGGGGGAAGGGCACCGCGTCTGGCAGAGCCCGGCCACGCTGCACGGGTCCCTCCCCACGTCGCAGGGGAGCACGAACCTGCACTGGGCGGCCGGAGGGCGCATCGTCTTCCTCGCCGATCTCGATGGATGGCCGCACCTCTACTCCATCGCCGGGACGGGTGGCGAGCCGGTGCTGCTCACCCCCGGCACGGGGATGGCCGAGTACATCGGGCTCACCCCCGACCGGAAGATGCTGGTGTACTGCGCGAACATGGGACGCGGCACGGGTGAGATCGACCGGCGGCACATCTTCCGCGTCCCGGTGGACCGCGCCGGCGCCACCGAGCTGACGCCGGGGGAGGGAGTGGAATGGACGCCCACGGTCACCGGCGACGGGAAGACGATCGCGTTCATCAGCGCGGAGGCGCAGCGTCCTCCGCTCCCCGCGGTCGTGCCGGTCACCGGCGGCGCCGTGAGGCTGCTGGCCGCGGAGCGCATCCCCGCCGACTTCCCCACCGCGCAGCTCGTGATCCCTCGCCCGGTGGTGTTCAGGGCGCCGGACGGTACCGAGGTGCACGGCCAGCTCTTCGAGCGCCCCGGCGGCGGGCGGAAGCCCGGGATCATCTTCGTCCATGGCGGGCCGCCTCGGCAGATGTTCCTCGGCTGGCACTACATGGACTACTACTCGAACGCGTACGGGGTGAACCAGTATCTGGCCAACCACGGCTACGTGGTGCTCTCCGTGAACTACCGGCTCGGCATCGGGTACGGGCACGACTTTCACCACCCCGACCACGCTGGTCCATGGGGCGCATCCGAGTATCAGGACGTGAAGGCCGGCGCCGAGTACCTGCGGTCGCTCTCGAGCGTGGACCCGAAGCGCATCGGCATCTGGGGGGGCTCGTACGGCGGGTTCCTCACGGCGCTGGCGCTCGCTCGCAACTCCGACCTCTTCGCCGCCGGCGTGGACATGCACGGGGTGCACGATTGGACGACGGACCTCGACCGGCGACTGGGCGGGCTGGAGGATCGCTACGAGAAGGCCGATGCGAAGGAGGCGCTCGATGTGGCGTGGCGATCGTCGCCGGTGTCGTCCATCGCGGCGTGGAAGTCGCCCGTGCTGCTCATCCAGGGGGACGACGACCGCAACGTGCGCTTCCACCAGACCGTGGACCTCGCGCGGCGCCTGACGGCGCAGGGGGTGCCGTTCGAGGAGCTCGTGCTCCCGGACGAGATCCATGGCTTCCTGCGGCACGCGTCCTGGCTCGCCGCCGACAGCGCCACCGTCGCGTACTTCGACCGGGTGCTCGCGACGCGCGGGAGCGCGACCGCGGTGGGGCGGTGAGCGGCGGTTGCCGATGTCCAACGTCACTGATCACACGAGACACATGACCTATATGCAGCGGATCGCCGCGGGCGGCTCATCGCTGTCGACCGCGCTCGTCGCCGCGATTCTCGTGGCGGGCGTGGTGGATGCGTCGCCGGCCCTCGCGCAACGCACGCGCCGCGCGGCCGAGCGCGCGACGCCGGTAGGAGGCGGCGCCACGTTCGATCCCGCGCGCTTCGGCGACCTCCGGTACCGGATGGTCGGTCCGGCGCGCGGCGGGCGCGTCACGACGGTGACCGGCGTGCCCAGCCAGCCGCGCACGTTCTACATGGGCGTGGCGAGCGGCGGCGTGTGGAGGACCACCGACGCCGGGGCCACGTGGGAGCCGATCTCCGATGGGCAGATCCCCGTGGGGTCCATCGGATCGATCGATGTGGCGGCGTCGGACCCGAACGTGATCTGGGTGGGCACGGGCTCGGACGACATCCGGAGCAACGTCTCGACGGGGCGAGGGGTCTACAAGTCCACCGATGGCGGGAAGACGTGGAGCTTCGCCGGGCTCCGCGATGCGGGGCAGATCGGCGCGGTGCGGATCGATCCGAGGAATCCCGACGTGGTGTACGTCGCCGCCATCGGCAACGCGTTCGCGCCGAACGCCGAGCGCGGCGTGTTCCGCACGAGGGATGGCGGGAAGTCGTGGAGCAAGGTGCTCTTCATCTCCGACAGCACCGGCGCCGCCGACATCGAGCTCCAGCCCGGCAACCCGGACGTGCTCTACGCCGGGATGTGGCACGGCGAGCGCAAGCCGTGGACGATCATCAGCGGCGCGCGCGAAGGTGGCTTGTACAGGAGCACCGACGGCGGCGACCACTGGACGAAGATGACCGACGGCCTCCCATCGGAGCTGATCGGCAAGAGCAACATCGCCGTCTCCGCCGCGGCGCCGAATCGGGTGTACGCGCTGATCGAGGCGAAGCCCGGCGGCGGGCTGTATCGCTCCGACGATGCGGGGGAGCACTGGTCGCTCGTGAACACGCAGCCGTCGCTCATCACGCGCCCGTTCTACTACACCACGCTGGCCGCCGATCCCACGAACGCCGACGTGGTGTACGGCGGCGCGGAAGAGTTCTTCAAGTCGACCGACGGCGGGAAGACGTTCCAGCCGATGCGCGTTCCGCACGGCGACAACCACGACATGTGGGTGAGCCCGCGCGACGGCAACGTCATGATCCAGGCGAACGATGGAGGGGCGAATGTCTCCCTCGACGGCGGGCGCACCTGGTCCACGCAGTACAATCAGCCCACCGCCGAGATCTACGGCGTCGCGCTGGACGACCGGTTCCCCTACCGCCTGTACGGCGCGCAGCAGGACAACACGACGCTCATCGTCCCGAGCCTTCCGCTGAACTCGGGGCGGGACGAGGAGTGGCGCACCGGGCCGGGGTGCGAGACGGGGCCGATCATGCCGCATTCCACAAACCCGGACACGGTCTACGGCTCGTGCAAGGGACAGTTCAGCCGCATGAGCCTGAGGACGGGGCAGGAGAAGCAGTACTGGGTGGGCGCGCAGTCGCTCTACGGCAATCCGGCGCGAGACCTCATCTACCGCTTCCAGCGCGTCTCGCCGATGGAGATCTCCCCGCACGATCCGCGCACCATCTACTACGGCTCGCAGTACGTGCATCGCACGCGCGACGAGGGGGTGACGTGGGAGCGGATCAGCCCCGACCTGACCGCGCGCGATCCGAGCAAGCAAGGCGCGAGCGGGGAGCCGATCACACGCGACGTCACCGGCGAGGAGGTCTACAGCACTCTCTACTCGATTCGCGAGTCCCCGCTCGCGAAGGGGGTGATCTGGACCGGCGCGAACGATGGGCCGGTCCACGT
>CAMLEQ010000094.1 GCA_946479015.1 uncultured Gemmatimonadota bacterium
CGCACTTCCTCGACCGGCACCGAGACTTCGAGCAGGCGCTCCAGTCCCTCGGTCTTCTTGGGGGTGATGGCGATGTTCATGGTGATAAAGATAATCGGTCCACCAAGCCGGAAGGGGCGGGGGTGGCCGCGATAGCGGGGGTGGCCTCGATGACGTGCACGATGCCGAGGAGCGTCCGGCGCGCGCCGACGATCCCGAGCCCCGCGCGCCGCGCCAGCTCCAGGGGCTCGCGGTTGGGGTGGCACCCCATCCGCGCCACGCTCCGTGCCTCCGCCCGGTCCTGCCAGCGCCCGAGCCACCCCCGGTCGCTCCGCCCATGCTCCAGCAGGAAGATCCGCCCGTCCGGGCGGCAGACGCGCGACATCTCCCGCAGCGCGCGGATGGGATCGGGGAAGGTGCACACGCTCAGCGTGGACACCACGCCATCGAAGCGCGCATCGGCGAACGGGAGCGCCTCGGCGTCCGCCGCCGCGAAGTCCACCGCCACGCCGAGGGCGCGGGCGCGCCGGCGGGCGCGCGCGAGCATCGCGGTACTCGCGTCCACCGCCGCCGGACGGAGCCCGCGCGGGTAGTGGCGCAGGTTGGCTCCAGTTCCCACCGCCACCTCCAGCACCCGGCCGCGCGCGCGCGCCACGTGGCCGGCACGCAGCCGGCGCAGCGCCACCCACTCCGACACCGCCACCAGCAGATCGTAGCGCCCCGCCAGGCGGTCGTAGATGCGACGCACCTCGCGCGTGTCCACGGGGGTCAGTCTCCCTCGTCCTCGCGCACGCGCTTCACGGTGAAGCGCAGCTCGGGGTGCGCCTTCGCCCCGGCCGCGACCACATCGCGCACCGCCTTCGACGTGGATGCGAAGAAATCGTGCGCCGGTTCGTCCTCCCCCTCCACCCACACCGTCACCTGCAGCCGGATCGCCTTCCGCATGTGACCCCTCCTCCGCTCAATCGGTGCTCGCGCCGTCCAGCGACACCCACCGCCCCCCACGCCGCGTCTCGATGCGCATGATGGGGTGGATCTCCCAGATCGTTCCGCGCGTCTTCCCCACCTGGTCCGGGTGCTCGGGATCGAGCATCAGCCAGCCGCTGATGCGCACGCGGTCGCCGCGCCGCGCCAGCGCCTGCAGCGTGCCGATGCGCCACGCCGGGTGCGACGCGCGCACCCGCGGCGTGGTCTCCACCACGATCGACCGGCGGCGGTCCTTCCCCGGCGTGGACGAGAGCCAGATGTGCCAGTCGCGATACTTCGAGTCCGCGCCGTGGCAGTTCGGCGTCTCCGGCCCCTCCACCTTCGCCCCCGCCAGGTACCCCTCGATCTGCACCGGAATCCCCTCCCACTTCGCCACCGCCTTCCGGTCGGCGGTGGACCACTGCCGCCGCGCGCGCCGCTCCACCGTGCTCGGCCATGGCAGCGACTCCACCGAGTCGAATGGGACGCTCACCCACGCGCCGTCGTCCACGCGGTTCTTGAGCCGGTTGAGCTCCGCGTCGCGACCATCTCCCTGCGGAGGGCAGCCGTCGAAGGTGATCTCCTTCGGCTGTGGCTTCACCGGCATCACCGGCAGCCCGTGCTCCATCGCCGGCGCCGCCGCGGGCACCACCGCGCCGCTCGCCGACTGGGTGGTGGCCGCCGTCGGCGCGTGCGCGCGACGCGACCGCACCACGATCACGATCGCGATGATCACCGCGATCGCGAGCAGGATGAGCACGAGCTGATACACCAGCAGCCCGCGCCGACGTCCAGCGAATCGCATCATGCGCTCCTCACCGGGCGGCGCGCGACGCCGCCGCCCAACCGTTGTTCGACCGGTCGACGTCCTGGAACCGGTTCTCCGGATCGAGCATCACCCGGGCCACGTGCCGGCCGTGCAGCGGCTGCGTGATCGTCACCTCGCGCGTGCCGCCGAACCACACCGAGGCGGGGCGCGTCACCGTCACCGAGGAGCCGTCGGTGAGCTCCACGCGCGCGATCACGGGCATCGCCATCTCCCCGGCGTCGCGCACCGCGAGCTCGAGCGCTCCCCCGCGCTCCCGCACGGACGCCACCCGCTGGTCCACCGTGCCGCTGGTGAACCACCACGCGTTCCAGAACCACCCCAGATCCGTCCCCAACCGCCGCTGCATGAACATGAAGAAGTCCCACGGCGAGGGGTGCTTGTACTTCCACGCCTGCGCGTACGCCGCGAACGCCCGGGTCACCGCGCTGTCGCCGGCGACGCCGCCGAGCGCGCGCATGGCGAGCGGCGCCTTCGCGTACGCCTGCTCCTCGTACAGCGGCCCGGCGAAATCCGACGGCCACATCATCGGCGGCTCGAGCTCCGACCCGGCCACCTTCCGGTACTCGGCGCCCACCAGCATCGGATCGGCGGGGCGGCCTTCGCGCGCGGTCTGCGCGCCGGCATCGATCCACTCGTTGAGCCCCTCGTCCTGCCAGCCGTACCACGTCTCGTTCGATCCCACCATCATCGGGAACCACTGGTGCCCGAGCTCGTGCGTGGTCACCCCCACCCCGGGGCCGGAGAAGATGATCATCGGGTACTCCATCCCCGTCTCCGGCCCGTCGGCCACCGTGGCCTGCGGGAAGTCGTACGGCATCACCGTCTTTCCGAAGTACTCCAGCGCGGTCTTCGCGTACTCGGCCGTCCGCGCGTACGCCGCGTGCTCGGGCCAGTAGAGCACCTGGACCAGCGTGGACTCGGGCGCCATGGCGTGCGTGGCGTCGAGCACGAAGTTCTTGGATGTGGCGAACGCGAAGTCGTTCACGCGCGGCGCCGTGAAGTGCCAGGTGAGCGATTGTCCGGCGGCGGTGGACTGGCCGGGCGCGCGCTCGGCGGCGCTCACCACGTGCACGGTGCTGTCGCTGCGCATGGCGAGCGCGAGCCGCTCGCGCGTGGTCGGCGAGAGCACCTCCTCCGGATTGCGCAGCGTCCCCGTCGCGCCCACCAGCCACCCCGATGGCACGGTGATCTTCACGTCGAAGCTGCCGAACTGGTTGTAGAACTCCCCCTTCCCCAGGTACTGGTCGGTGTCCCACCCGCGCAGGTCGTCGTACATCGCCACCTGCGGATACCACTGCGCCACCTGGTACAGCTCGTGTCCCCAGCGTCCCATCCGCTCCCCGCGCATCCCCTGCGGCACGTCGGGCACCTCGAACTCCCAATCCACGTCGAGCGTCGCGGTGGCGCCGGGGAGCACGGGGCTCGCCGGGTGGATGGTGGCGACGGTGCCGTCCACGGAGTACGCGTCCTGGTCGCCGAGCGCCACCGGCGCGCCGTTCACCACCAGCCGCTCCACCTTCATCCCATCGGTGATGTCGGTGACGTAGTCGTTCCGCGATTCCTCGGCGCGGAAGTAGTTCTGGTAGAGCCGCAGCACGATCGCGTCGAGCGTGTCGGGGGAGGTGTTGTGCAGCGTGATGTGCTCCCGCCCGCGGAGCGTGGCGGTCTCCACCTCGAGGTTGGCGTCGATGACGTAGTCCACCGACTGCTGCCAGTACTGCCTCCCCGGGGCGCCGGTGGAGTCGCGCGTGCCGGCGGCGTAGGCGCGGCGGATCATCGGGCCGAGGGGGATGTCCCGAGGCACGGCGCGCTCCGGCCAGTGTTCGGCGGAGGTGCGCTGGGCGGCGAGCGGCGCGGCGAGCGCGACGCAGAGCAGGGGGGCGAGCAGGGCTTTGGCGTTCATCGTCGGTCGCGAGTGAGGAGGTGTGGCCGCTCCCGCTCGCGGGCGGGCGCGGCACCTCGAATCTCTCGCGCGGTGCGCGGAGGCGCCAGCGGCGGCCGCGTGCGTGGCGCGAGTCGTCGCTTGACATCGTCGCCGGCACGTGAGTAGACTGCGGCCACAATCGATGTCGTGGTGATTTGCCGCCTATTGCAGCCACGTTAAACAAGTGCTAAAACGCGACCCTGCCCGGCGGCATCCTCGCCGGGCATTTCGTTTTCCGATCGCCGTGGCGGCACCGACCTCTTTCTCTCGAGGCTGCGCCATGAGCCGGTCGCCCGACACGCCGTCCCCATTCGATTCCTCCACGCTGCACCCCGAGACGCTCGCGGTGCGCGCGCAGGCCCCCCGCACCGGGGAGCGCGAGCACTCCGTGCCGCTCTTCCTCACGTCGAGCTTCGTCTTCGAGAGCGCCGAGCAGGCGCGGGCGATGTTCGCCGACGAGATCCCGGGGAGCATCTACAGCCGCTACTCCAACCCGAACGTGGACGAGCTGGTGCGGAAGCTCTGCCTGCTCGAGGGCGCGGAGGAGGGGATCGCCACCGCGAGCGGGATGGCGGCGGTGTTCGCCACGCTCGCCGCGCTCCTCCAGCAGGGCGATCACGTGCTCGCCTCGCGCGCGCTCTTCGGCTCCACGCACCAGCTCCTCACGCGCGTGCTGCCGAAGTGGGGGATCACATCCACGTACGCCGACAGCGACGCGACGATCGAGGATTGGGAGCGCCTCGTGCGCCCGGAGACGAAGCTCGTGTTCGTGGAGACGCCGTCGAATCCCGGGCTCGACCTGATCGACCTGGAGGCGCTCGGCGCGCTCTGCCGCCGGCGCGGGCTCACGTTCGTGGTGGACAACTGCTTCACCACCCCGTGGCTGCAGCAGCCGATCCGCTTCGGCGCGCACGTGGTGGTGCACTCGGCCACGAAGTTCATCGACGGGCAGGGGCGCACGCTCGGCGGCGCGGTGGTGGGCTCCGCCGACCGGATCGCCGACATCCGCTGGTTCGCCCGGCACACCGGCCCCGCGCTCTCGCCCTTCAACGCCTGGGTGCTCTCGAAGAGCCTGGAGACGCTCCCCGTGCGCATGGAGCGGCACTGCGCGAGCGCGCTCGCGGTGGCGCGGCACTTCGAGGGGCACCCCGAGGTGGAATCGGTGCGCTATCCCTTCCTGGAGAGCCACCCGCAGCACGAGCTGGCGCGGCGGCAGATGTCGGCGGGGGGCGGGATCGTGGTGCTCGTGGTGCGCGGCGGGCTCGCGCGCGCGCGCCGCTTCCTCGACTCGCTCGATCTGCTCTCGCACTCGGCGAACCTCGGCGACACGCGCACCATCGTGACCCATCCCACGTCCACCACGCACTCCAAGCTGAGCGAGGAGGAGCGCCAGCGCGTCGGGATCGTGCCGGGGCTGATCCGCATCTCCGTGGGACTCGAGCATCCGTCGGACATCATCGCGGATCTGGAGCGCGCGCTGGCGCGGTCGGCCGCCCCGGTGACGGCCGCCGCGTCCTGACGCGGCGCGCACAGGAGACTTGTGCAACGCCGGCGGACGCGGTCGTCTTCACGACATGCACACCCACCGGCGCCGTCCCCTCGTGCGGCAAGCGCTCCCGATGCTACTCGCCTGGCTGCCGGCCCTCGGCGGGTGCGGCCATCCACCCGCGCCACCCGCGCCGGCCGCCGCGGCGCCCGCCGACTGTCACGAATCGGCAGGGCAGACCACCTCACACGCGGAGGTGCGAGGGCGCGTGACGGGGAGGGGAGGGCGGCCGCTCTGGGGCGTGTTCGTGATCGCGGCGCTCCGGCCGGGGTGCGGCGAGAGCTACGGCGCCAACGAGCCAGCCACCGACTCCGCTGGGCGGTTCACCCTGCGCATCGATCATGGCGGACCGCCGCGCAAGGCGATCTCGATTCCGATCACGGTCACCATTCCGCCGACGCCGCCGAGTGGTGCGGCCGACCGCGCGCACGCCGCCGCCCGCCCCGTGGAACCGTGGGAGCCATCGCTGGTGCGGGACGTCCGCGTGCGCTTCGGCCGCATCGACCGCCCCGCTCCCGTGACACGGCTCGCGCTCGAGCTTCCCGGCGTCGCGCCGGAGAGCGTGCCGACGCCACCGGAGACCACCCTCGCGGGGCTCGCGTACGGCGCGCGCGCCGAGATGGTGGGGGCGGCGCCGCGGCAGCTCCACGTGTCGTTCTCGGTGGTGAACACCGCCGCTCGCGCGCGCCACCTGGAGTGGGGCGCGTGCTCGCTCCGGCTCCGGGCGTATCGCGCGGGGGAGGGCGGGGCGCCGGTGTGGCGCTCCGAGGCGCGGCGTCCGGTGGGGAGCGAGACGCCGTACGTGTGTCCACTGTACCTGGCGACGGGGGACCTGGCGCCGGGGGACAGCATGCGCGCGGGGGAGCTGCAAGCGTACGTGTCCGTCCCCGAGATCCTCGCCGACTCGCTCCCCGCGGGGCGCTACCACATCACGGCACTCATGGAGCTGAACGACCGCTGGACTCCGGAGCTGTCCGCGGGGGACGTGTATCTCGATCCGGCCGTGGACCCGCTGCCTGACGAGCGCGAGATCGACTCCGTGGTCTACCGCGCCGCCGTGCTCGTGGGGGATGGCCCGCGCACCCTCCGGCTCCGCATCACCGCCAGGAATCGTGGGTCGGCCCCGGCCACGATCGGCGGGTCGCCGGCGGTCAGCTGTCCCGTGCTGCTCTACGCCGTGGCATCTCGGGAGCGGCGCGACCGCTGGTACGTGCCGGGGCACGCCGAAGCGTGGGACGCCCGCGGCTGTCCCCTCGAGATCCCCCGCGTGACGATCGCTCCGGGGGAGACGCGCACGTTCGAAGGGGTCGTCGGCACCGCCGGCGGCGCGCCGGACAGCACGGCGGTCGGGCGCCTCTACTTCATCGCGGGGCTCTGGCTTGCGAACGCCTCGGGGAAGGTGAGACACGCCGTGCTGTCGGCCGGCGATGCCGATGTGCGCGCGGTGCTGCGCGCGGCGCCGGTGGGCGACGTGCCCCCCGGCTTCCCTCCCGCGTTCGCTCCGGGGCGAGCATCCGGGAGCGACACGACCATCGGCGGACTGCGCTATCGGGCGACGAGCCATCTCGACACGAACGGCTGGTTGGAGACAGAGGTGACCGTCACCAACGTGTCCGCCCGGCCGGTCCGCATCGGCTGGGAGTTCTGCGCGGTCGCTCAGCGGCTGTATCGGGATCCCACGCTCCGCGGCGCGCCGGTGTTCGACTGGCTCGCGCTCCCCGGCACCGGCTGCATGCAGTACCTCACCACGGTGACGGTCGCGCCGGGGGCCTCGGTGTCGCCGCACGAGCTGCACGTGCGGATGAGCGCGCCGCGCGCGGCGGGGGACTCGCTCCCCGCGGGGCGCTACTATGTGGCGGCGCAGCTTCGTCTGCACCTGGGCGCGCGCGCCGCGAGCCGCGAGGCGGGCGCGGCCGATACGCTCCTGCTCCGCGCGGGGGAGGTCGAGCTGCGGCGATCGGGGCTGGCGCCCCGCTGACACCCTGTCCGGGCGGCGCTATCATGGAGCGCCCCGCTGCACGCCGGCGAACGCGGCGCGCGTCACGCGCCTCGAGCTGCAGCCACCGGAGAAGGCGACGTGGCCACGGCAATCCGCACGCGGAACGATGTCTCCCCCGGCGGCGCGCTCGCGCCGGTGCACGGTCACATCCCGGCGCTCGATGGGCTGCGCGGGATCGCGATCCTGCTGGTCATGTACGCGCACTTCACCATGCCGCACGCGACCACCCCCTCCGGCCAGCTCCTGGCCGGGCTCTCGGTGTTCGGGCTCACCGGCGTGGACCTGTTCTTCGTGCTCTCCGGCTTCCTCATCACCGGAATCCTCGCCGACGCCCGCGGGACGCCGAACGCCTGGCGGAACTTCTACGCGCGGCGCGTGCTCCGCATCTTCCCGCTCTACTACGGCTACCTCGCGGTGGTCTTCTTGCTGCTGCCGGCGATCGGCGCCGCGAGCGCTCCCGCCTACCGCGACGTGCTCGCGCACCAGGGGTGGTACTGGGCGTACGCGGGGAACGTGTGGCAGGCGCGGCACGGGCAGGACGCGTGGCCGTTCGTGAATCACTTCTGGACGCTCGCCGTCGAGGAGCAGTTCTACCTGGTGTGGCCGATGGTGGTGCTCCTGCTCCCGCGCCGCGGCGCGATCGCGGCGTGCGCGGCGATGGTGCTGGGGGCGCTCCTCGCGCGCGTGGTGCTGGTGCTCGACGGCGGCACGAGCATCGCCATCCACGAGCTGCTGCCGACGCGCGTGGACACCCTCGCCATGGGGGCGCTCGTCGCGCTGCTCGCAAGGGAGCCGGGGTGGTGGGCGCGGCTCGCGCGGCACGCCCGCGCGGCGGCGCTCGCGGCGTATCTCGCCTTCTGCGCCAGCCTCGCCCTCGCCGGGATGGGCGGCGGCCGGTTGTTCGACTCGGGGGTGTCGTACACCGCGCTCGCGGTGATGTACGCGGCGATGCTGGTGCTGGCGGTGGGCGCCACGCCGGGCTCGCGGCTGCACCGCGTACTCTGTGGCGCGCGGCTCCGCGCCATCGGCCGCTACAGCTACGGCCTGTACGTGCTACACCTTGCGGTGGCGCGGCTGCTGCTCGCTCCACTCGAGGCGCGCGGAGTGCCGACGATCTGGGGGAGCACTCTTCCGGCGCAGCTCGCGCTGTGGGGGGCGGGGTTCTCGCTCTCCCTCGCGCTCGCGTGGGCGAGCTGGCGCTGGTACGAGACGCCGTTCCTCGCCCTCAAGCGCTACGTGCCGGTCGGGACGCCGCGCCGCGTGGTGGCGGCGCGGGTGGAGGCGGAGGCGTGATGCGGAGTTATTCGTCGATAGACCACGCAGTGCGAAAGGGGGGACTCGAACCCCCACGGGTTTTCCCCACTGGATCCTAAGTCCAGCGCGTCTACCAATTCCGCCACTCTCGCGTAAGCTGCAAGCTAAGGCGCGCCCGCAGCGGATGCCAGCGATTCCGTCCCGCTCCGGCGCGGACCAGTGCGGATGCACGACGGCCCGGCGGATCGTTCCACCGGGCCGTCGTGCATCGCGCATCCGGGCGTCGCGAAGCGCTCCTCCTCACCCACCCACGCGCAGGTTCACCACGCGCGTCTGTTTCAGGTCGGTGTTGTACACGAGCAGGCTCACCACGTCGCCGTCGTGCAGGTGCGACACGACCTGGTCGAGGTCGGCCGGCGCGCGGAGCTGCCGCTGCGGGGAGGGGCTCAGCACCTTCACCAGCACGTCGCTCCCCGCGACGAGCTTCTGGTACGCCGGTCCGTCGGCCTGCACGTCGGTGACCGCCACGCCGCGCTGCGTCTCCGGAATCTGGGCCCGGCTCGCGCGGTCCACGCTCACCGTCTCCACCGAGATCCCGAGCTTGTCGTAGCTCGCGGGACGGCCGCCGCTGTCCTCACCGCCGGCGTCGTTGCTCGCCACCTGCTCCTCCCCCGGCGCCTCGGCGAGCTTCACCTTGAAGTCCATCTTCTTGCCGTAGCGCATCACGGTCACGTCCACCGTCTGCCCCGGCTTGTGGCTGCGGATCAGCCGCTGGAGCTGCGCCACGCGATCGATGTCCTTGCCGTCGAGCGAGATGATGACGTCGCCCGGCTGGATCCCCGCCTTCGCCGCGGGGCTGTCGCCGCCCGGGCTCGCGCCGCCGACGAGCGCGCCGCGGATCTCCTTCATCCCCGCCGCCTGCGCGTCCTCGGCCTTCACGTCCTGGATCGACACGCCGAGGATCGGGCGCCGCACGCGACCGTACTGGATCAGGTCGTTCATGACGGTCTTCGCGAGCGTGATCGGGATGGCGAAGCCGTAGCCGGAGTAGTAGCCCGTGGCGCTGGCGATCGCGCTGTTGATCCCGATCACCTCGCCGCGCGTGTTCACCAGCGGGCCGCCGGAGTTGCCGGGATTGATCGCCGCATCCGTCTGGATGTAGTCCACGATCGCGTACTGGCTCGCGTAGAGGCCGCGGAGCTGCCCGCTGCGCCCCTTCGCGCTGATGATCCCCGCCGTCACCGTGAAGTCGAGGCCGAGCGGATTCCCCACCGCCAGCACCCACTCGCCCACGCGCGACTGCGTGTCGTCGCCCAGCGACACGGTGGGGAAATCGGAGCCGTCGATCTTGATCACCGCGACGTCGGTGGTGGGATCGCGTCCGATGACCTTCGCGGTGAAGGTGCGCTTGTCGAGCATCGTCACCGTCACCTTGTCGGCGTCCGCCACCACGTGGTTGTTGGTGAGGATGTAGCCGTCGGGGGAGACGATGAATCCCGAGCCGCTCCCCTCCATGGGCGGGGTGCGATTGGGCTCGAACTGCCGGAAGAAGTCCTCGAGCCCCGGCGGCACGTTCTGCTCGCCGCGCGGACGCCGGATCTCGCGAGGGCCGCGCTCCGTCTGGATGGAGACGACCGCCGGCGTGACGTGCTCGGAGATGGAGACGAAGCTGTTGCTGAGATCGGCGACCGGCTGAACGGCCTGGGCCGGCGGCTTCCCCCCCTGGCCACGCTGCTGCGCATAGCCGAAGGGAGTGAGGCTCAGCCCCGAGGCGATCACCAGACCGCCCGCGAACGCGACCACGGCAACGACACCGAGTCGCACGTGCGAGAGAGCTCGAGACGTCATGGAAGAATTCCGCTCGTGTCTAGAGAACAATGAAACTGTACACTGATGGGCAGGCAAGGTGCCTCGCGCCATCGGCGCGCAACGGCGCACCGGACACGGACATGGCCCACGATGAAACAGTCACGCCCCGCGCCGAAACGGTTGCCGTTTCACACGCGAGGCGTGCAAGCCAGCGCATCGGAGCCAGGGAGGGGACGGGGATCCGCGATCCCCGTCCCCGCACTCCCCCGAATCCCCCCGGCCGCCGGCCCCCGATCCCCAGCCCCTACTTCTTCTCCTCGTCCACGATCTCGTAGTCGGCCTCGACCACCTCGGACTCCCGGTCGGTCCCCTTCGGGTGATCGGCCGCGCTCTCGTGGGCGGCGTGCGCGGTCGCCTCGGCGCCCGCCTGCTGCTGCCCCGCCGCGTACAGCGACTGTCCCGCCTCGCTGTACACCCGCGTGAGCTCCTCGTGGGCGGCGCGGATCTCGCCGACGTCATCGCCGCGCAGCGCCTTGCGCGCGCGCTCCACGGCGCTCTCGAGCCGCGACTTGAGCGACGCGTCCAGCTTGTCCGCCCACTCCTTGGAGTTCTTCTCCACCTCGTACGCCAGGCTGTCCAGGCGGTTGCGCGTGTCGATCTCCTCGCGCCGCTGCTTGTCCTCCTGCGCGTGCGACTCGGCGTCCTTCACCATCCGCTGGATCTCGTTCTCCGAGAGCCCGCTCGACGCCTCGATGCGGATCTTCTGCT
>CAMLEQ010000095.1 GCA_946479015.1 uncultured Gemmatimonadota bacterium
GTGTAGGCGGACTCTCTCTACCGCCGAGCCTACACGCGCTCTACCTCGCTCCTCTGCCCGTCAGTTCCCCACACGCCACACGCGTCCTTTGGTGGTCTAGCGACTAGGTCCTAGACTCCCCCCCCGTAGCGACCTCTTCCATTCCGTCAAGTCCTCCCTCCACGGCAGAGCTTTTGCTATGCTGGTCCCCGGCAGCACGCCCGCTGGTTCGGGCGTACCATCACCATTGTCACGAGTGTGCGTTGCACGGATCGCACACTGGAGGGTGCCATGCACAAAGGTCTACTCGCCGCCGCGGCGGTGATCACACTTCTCGGCTGCGGCGGGAGCGACAGCACGGGGCCGGGGGGCAACACGGCCAAGAACTACACCATCACGGTCAGCAACGCGGGATTCACCCCCGACAGCGTGACCGTCGCCGCGCACGACACGGTCACCTGGACCGTGAGCGAAGGGGTGCACTCGGTCACGTTCAACGATGTTCCCTCCAACGCCAACGCCATCCCGAGCAGCGGCGCGGTGGCCGCGGGACATAGCGTCTTCACCGTCTTCCTCACACCGGGCAGATACACCTTCGTCGACGACTCCGTCAACACCAACACCGGCGTCGTGATCGTGCACTGATCGCGCGCGATCACTTGTCCAGGTAGTCCTGATAGGAGAGACGGAGGAGCGCGAGCCCTGCTCGCACCTCCGCCTCCCCGGGATCTCCCGCCCGCTGGGTGACGCGCTCGCCGAGCGCATCGTACACGAGCGCCCCCCGCGCGTCCACGAAGCCGAAGCCATCCAGGTAGGAGAAGTACGCGAACGACGCCGCATCGGGCGCGAGGAGGTCGTGCCCCCACGCGTAGTCGTCGTGCCGCAGGCCGAGCGCCGCGAGGAGCGTGGGCGCGAGGTCGGTCTGCGATCCGATCCGCTCCACCACCGTGTCGCGCACCGCGAGCGCGCCCCCGAGCCAGAGCATGGGGATGTGGTGGTCGCGCGCCGCCTCGCTGCCGGCCGCCGTGATCCTGGGCAGGGGATGCCCATGGTCGGCGATGATCACCACCAGCGTGCTGTCCCACCACGGCATGCGCTGCGCCGCGCGGATGAAGGCGCCCACGCTGCGGTCGGTGTACGCGTGCGCGCTCAGAAAGGCATCGCGCTCGTCGCCCCCCGGAAAGCGGGGGCGCATGGGGATCTCGAACGGCTCGTGGCTGCTGAGCGTGAACAGCGTGGAGAAGAACGGGCGCCGCGCGCGGCCGGCGTCCGCCAGCAGGCGCCCGAGCACCACGTGATCGTGCGCCCCCCACTTGGAGTTGCGGTCCTTCGGCGCGAACGCGTCCTCGCCCACGATGCGCTCGAACCGCCCGCCGATCAGGTACGACTTGATGTTCGCGAACTCCAGCTCCCCACCGTAGTAGAACGCCGTGGAGTATCCCGCCGCGCCGAAGTCCCGGCTCAACATGGGGAGCCGCTTCGCCTTGTTCGGCGTGTTCATGATCTGCACGTGCGGCTGCGTGGGATAGCCGCTCAGGATCGCGACCAGCCCCTTCGCGCTCCGATCGCCCGAGGCGTACACGTGGTCGAACAGGATCCCCTCGTGGGAGAGCGAGTCGAGGCACGGCGTCACTCCCGGCACGCCGCCCAGCCGCCCCACCACCTTCGCCGTGAGGCTCTCCCAGATGATGAGGATCACGTTGGGGTGCGCCACCCGCAGGAGGGGACGCGCGGGATCGGACGACGCGAGCAGCGAGTCCACCACCTGGCGCGCGGTGGCGGCATCGATGTGGGTGTACGGGTTCGTGTGGTCGAGCGCCCGGCTCGTGGTGAGCGAATGGAACACGTTCCACCCCACGTTGAGCGCCGCCTGGTTCGCGAAATCGTCGTTCGCGAAGTAGACGCTGCTCTGGTTGAGTGGGGTCCACTGCACTCCGCCGCGGATGGGGATCACCAGCAGCGCGCACGCCGCCAGCGACACCGCCGCGCCGCCGATCCCTCCACGCTCCTCCTCCGCGTCGGGGCGCGCCACGAGCCGGCGGTAGGCCACGATGCCGATCGCGATGAGCACCGCGAGGATCGCGGCCAGCCGCGCGATCGGGGACGACTCGGTGGACGCGAGCGCCTCCCGCGGCGTGCGCAGGAACTCCAGTGGCGAGGCGTCGAGACGGAAGCCCCACGCCGAGTAGAGCTCGAGATCGATGGTCGTGAGCAACGCCACGAGCACGATCGCCGCCACGGAATAGGCGTTCACCACGCGCCGCGCGATCCGCGTGGCCGCCAGCGACCCGACCATCGCGAGGAGCGCGGGGAGCACGGTCAGGTAGGCGGCCGCCGAGAGATCCATGCGCAGGCCGTGGCCGACGATGCCCACCAAGGTGCCGGCGCGCAGCCGCGAGGCCCGGTCGGCGTGATAGGCCAGGAAGAGGAGCCGCGTCAGCACGAACGAGGCGACCCAGAACAGGTAGTAGCGGAGCAGGAACCGGAGGCGGCCGGGCATCGGTGTGGAAGATGTGGCGGAGGGTCCGCCCGAACGGGCGGCGCGCGGCGTACGCACCGAAGGATGGTCAGGCGGCGCGGCGCGTGCCAGTGAAGCCGGCCCGGTCGCCCGGCACGTCCTCCACGAACACTCGCCGCACCTCGCTCACCCCTCCTTTCGCCTGCGCCACGCCTTCACCGGCTCCACCCAGAGCGTGGCGGCGAGCGCCACCGCCAGTGCCCCGCCCCACCCCGCCACTCCGATCGGCGCCACCTTCACCACGGCGGCGAGCGCGGGTACGTGCAGCGCCAGCACCAGCGTCGCGATGGTGGCGAGGAGGACGGGAACGATCATCCGGTTCCCGCGCACCGGCACGCACCACGCCGGCAGCCGCGGCGCGCGCGCCTCGAGCACGAGCCCCACCTGCCCCAGCAGGAGCGCCGCGAACGCCGCGCCACGCGCCGCCGCTGCCCCCATCGCCAGCGAGCCAAGGTAGAGCGCGAGCACTCCCACCGTGAGCACCACGCCCTGCAGCATCGGCACGAGCGCGCCCCCTTCGGCGAGCAGGCTCCCGCCGGTTGGCCGCGGCGGGCGCGTCATGAGATCGGTGGCGCCGGGGTCGCCTTCGAACACCAGCGAGGCCGTGGGGTGCACCACGAGCTCGAGCCACACGAGCTGCACCGGCAGCAGAAGCAGCGGGGCACCCGCGAGCGGCACCACGAGCGCGGTGAGAACCAGCGGCACGTGGAAGGCGAGCAGGTAGGCGAAGGCGCGCTGGAGATTGTCGTAGATGCGGCGCCCGTTGCGCACCGCCGCCACGATGGTGGCGAAGTTGTCGTCCAGCAGCACCAGCGTGGCCGCCTCGCGCGCCACCTCCGTGCCGCGCGAGCCCATCGCGATGCCGATGTCGGCCTCGCGCAGGGCGGGCGCATCGTTGATCCCGTCGCCGGTCATCGCCACCACGTGCCCCTGCGCCCGCAGCGCCCGCACGATGCGATACTTCTGCTCGGGGCGCGTGCGGGCGAAGATGTTCACGTCGCGCAGCAGTCTCGCGAGCTCCGCGTCGTCCGCGCGGTCGAGCTGCTCGCCGGTGGCCAGGTGGCGCCCGTGCACGTGCGGCAGCCCCAGGCCATCGGCCACCGCGTGCGCGGTCACCGGGTGGTCGCCGGTGATCATGATCACCCGGATCCCGGCGCGGCGGCACTCCTCGAGCGCCGCGGTCACGCCGGGGCGCAGCGGATCGGAGAACGCGACCAGCCCCAGGTAGCGCAACGCCCGTTCATCCACATCGCGCCCGGCGGGGCCGTGCGGCAGCTCGCCGGCCGCGACCGCGATCACCCGCATGCCGCGCGACGCGAGCCGCTGGTTCGCCTCCTGCGCCGCCGCGCGCTGCGCCTCGCTGGCGCGGCTGCGCGCGAGGATCCCCTCGATGGCGCCCTTGGCCACCACCACGTGCACACCGTCGCTTCGCCAGACGTGCGACATGTAGCGGTGCGCCGGATCGAAGGGGTAGTCGTGGACGAGCGTCTCCCGGTGCAGCGCCTCCACGTCCAGGCCGCGCGCCATCGCGAAGCGGAGGATCGCCTGATCCATCGGGTCGAACGGGCGCGGCTCGCACGCCAGCACCGCCGCGCGCAACAGCGCCGCGTCGCGATCCCCGAGCTCGCCGCGCACGGCGATCGGGGTACCGTCCGCGTGCACGCCGTCGAGCAGCTCGAGATGCCCCATGGTGAGCGTGCCCGTCTTGTCGGCGCAGATCACGGTCGTGGAGCCGAGCGTCTCCACCCCCGCGAGCCGCCGCACGAGCGCCTTGCCACGCGCGAGCCGCCACGCGCCCACGCTCAGGTAGAGCGTGTACACCATGGGGAACTCCTCGGGGATCGCCGCGATGGCGAGACTCACCCCGGCGATGGCAGCGGCGGCCCACCCCGCGCCGCGCGCGAGCTCGATCGCCGCCACCGCCAGGCACGCCACCGCCGCCACCGCGCCGAAGCGCACGACGAGACGCCGCGCCGACCGCTCGAGTGGCGTGCGCGGCTGCTCGATCTCCGCCACGAGCGTCCCCACGCGCCCGTAGCGCGTGCGCGCCCCGGTGACGGTCACCCGGGCGGCGCCGTGGCCGGAGAGCACGGTGGTGCCGGCGAACAGCTCGTCGCCGTCCTCCACGTCATCGCGCGCCGCGTACCGCTCCGCCGGCAGCGACTCGCCGGTGAGCGCCGACTCATCCACCACGAGGGGGCCGCCTCCCACCAGCGCGCCATCCGCGGGGATGACGTCTCCCTCCGCGACGTACAGGAGATCGCCAGGCACCACCCGGTCGGCCGGGATGATCGCCCGCGCGCCGTCGCGCAGCACCGTCACCGTCGGCGCCGTCAGCCGGCGCAGCCGCTCGAGCGCGCGCTCGCTCCGCGACTCCAGCACCAGGGTGACGGCGGCGATCGGCGCGAGCGCCGCGAGCACGACGATGGCGTCCACGCGATCGCCGAGCGCGGCGTAGATCGCGCCGGCCACGAGGAGGAGCACGGTCATGGGATCGACCAGCGGTCGCAGCAGCCAGAGCAGCAGCCGCGTGCGCCGCCGCTCGGGCACGAGGAGGTTGGGACCGTGGCGCGCAAGCAGCGCGTCCGCCTCTCGCGTGGTCAGCCCTGCCGGGGCGGGTTGTCGTCCGGCGAGTGCCGGCGCGGTGTCGTCGGAGGCAGCGCCGCGGGAGGTCCTGGCCATCACCGCGCCGTCCCCTCGAGCTCGTTCGCGCCGCTCATGCATCCGCCGTCCCCTCGGCAGCGGGGCGGATCAGCAGCACGGCGGCGTCCGCGCCGCGCACCACCTTGTCGGCGACGCTCCCCAGCACGAGCCGGCGTACGCCGCCGCGCCCGTGCGTGGACATGGCGATGAGGTCGGCGCCGACGTGCCGCGCCAGGTCGAGGATCGCGCGCGCCGGCCGCTCGTCCACCAACACCGCCGTGTCCGCCGTCACGCACTCGCTCGAGATGCGCGCCACGCTCATCGACAGCTCGCTCGCCGCGTGCTCGGACTCCAGCGTCAGGGCACCCGCATCCACGCGTGCCACCGGCGCCGGGCGCGCGAGTACCCGTCGCGGCGTCACCACGCGCACCAGCGTGATGTGCGCCCCGGCCGGCGCCGCCAGACTCAGCGCCCAGGGGATCGCCTCCTCGGCGGCACCCGAGCCGTCCAGCGGCACGACGATCCGCAGGAAGCCTCCGCTCCGTGGCGGCTCCGTCGCGGGGCGGATCAGCAGCAGCGGGATGCGCGACTCGCGCGTGATCCCGTCCGCCACGCTCCCCAGCCAGGCGCGACTGAGCCCGCCACGCCCGTGCGTCGTCATCACGATCAGCCCCACGCGCCACCGCTCCGCGTGCAGCAGCAGCGCCGCCACCACCCTCGCCGTCTCGCCGAAGGGCGAGCGGACGCCGTACGCATCGATGAAGTCGACCTCGGTCCCCGGTGCCTCCGTCGCGAGACGGTCGGCGGCCTCTCGCACGTACACCCGCGATTCCTCGCGGAGCGCCTCCTCCAGCGCCACCGCCATGCCATTCTCCTCGTCGCTCCGCGCCGCCGCGGCGCCGATGGGAACGAACACGTGCGCCGCCCGCACCGTGCCGCCGCGGGCGCGCGCCAGGGCGAGTGCGACGGGAACGGCGCGCTCGCTCTCCGGGGAGCCATCCACGGGCACCAGCACCGTGCCGATCCGTGCCACGTTCGCCGCCGTCATGCGATCCCCCTCCGAGCCCGGAGTCCGGACTCAGGCTACCACATCCTCCCGCTCGCCACTGTCGGGCGAAGCACCATCCCTGACGGGGGACGCCTCACGAGACCGTCCCGCATTCCCCGACGAACGAGATCGGCCGTCCGGGGTAGACAAGCGTTGGTATGCCGATTGCCCCGTCGTCTCACGTGCGCGGCAAGGCGCTGCGCCGATCCACGAGGACCCAGTGAACACCCGCATTCACACCGTGGCATCCGTCGGATTGACCGGTGTGCTGGCCACCGCGGCGCTGCTCGCGATGCCCGCGCGCGCCGCGGCCCAGTACTTCGGCCGCAACAAGGTGCAGTACGAGACGTTCGACTTCCGAACGATGCGTACGCAGCACTTCGACATGCTGTACTATCCGGCGGAGTCGCTGGCGACGGCGGACGCGGCCCGCATGGCCGAGCGATGGTACGCGCGCCACAGCGCCACCATGCACGCGCAGTTCTCCCGCCGATCCATCGTGCTCTACGCCGACGCCCCCGATTTCCAGCAGACCAACGTGGTCGGGGGCTTCATCTCGCAGGGGACCGGCGGCGTCACCGAGGGACTGCAGAGCCGGGTGGTGCTGCCGTTCACCGGCGTGTACGCCGAGGACGACCACGTGCTCGGGCACGAGATGGTGCACGTGTTCCAGTACGACATCGCCGGCCAGTCCAAGACCGGCATGGCCGGGCTCGACCGCCTGCCGCTCTGGCTGATCGAGGGGATGGCCGAGTACCTCTCGCTCGGCCGCAACGACCCCAACACGGCGATGTGGCTGCGCGATGCCGTGCTGCACAAGCACTTCCCCACCATCAAGCAGCTCTCCACCGATCCGCGCTTCTTCCCGTACCGCTACGGCGAGGCGCTCTGGGCGTACATCGGCGGCCGCTGGGGGGACGACGTGATCCCCGTGCTGTACCGCGCCGCCATCGAGCGCGGGTGGGAGGAGTCGCTGCGCAGCGTGCTCGGCGTGTCGAGCGACACGCTCTCCCGGCAGTGGCGCGACGCCACCGCCGCCGCGTACCTCCCCACCACCACGGGCCGCTCCTTCCCGGACAGCGTGGGAACGGAACTGCTGCGCCCGACGAAGAGCGAGCAGGGGGACATGGACGTGGCGCCGGCGCTCAGCCCGGATGGCAAGTACGTGGCCTTCTACACCAGCCGCGGGCTGTTCAGCATCGACCTGTACGTGGCCGACGCGGAGACGGGGAAGATCGTGAAGAAGCTCACCGGCCCCAACTCCGACCAGCACTTCGACGCGATCAGCTTCATCAACTCGTCCGGCACGTGGTCCCCGGACGGCCGGCGCTTCGCGTTCGTCGTGTACGCCAACGGCGACAACGAGATCGACATCTTCGACGTCGGCTCCAAGCGAATCGTGGACCGGATCCATCCGCGCGGGATCGGCGCGATCAACAACGTGGCGTGGAGCCCCGATGGCCGGCAGCTCGCCTTCTCCGGCCAGGCCGGCGGGGTCAGCGATCTCTACCTGTGGGACCTGTCCGCTCGCTCGCTGCGGCAGCTCACGCGCGACCGCTACGCGGACCTCCAGCCCGCGTGGTCCCCCGATGGCCGGGAGATCGCGTTCGCCACCGACCGCGGGCCGGCGACGGACTTCGGCAAGCTCTCGTACGGGCCCGTGCGGCTCGCCATCATGGATGTGGCCAGCGGCGAGATCCGGCTGCTCTCCGACACGAGCGGCGCGAAGCAGATCAATCCGCAGTTCTCCCCCGACGGTCGCGACCTGTACTTCATCTCCGACCGCGGTGGGGTGAACGACATCTACCGGATGACGCTGGCCACCGGCGAGATGTACCAGATCACGCGCATCGCCACCGGCGTGAGCGGCATCACCGCGCTCTCCCCCGCCCTCTCCGTGGCGAGCCAGAACGGGCGGCTGATGTTCAGCGTGTTCGAGCGGGGCGGCTACGACCTGCACCGGCTCGAGCAGGCGGACGCGCGAGGCGTCGCGCTCACCGGGCCGTCCGACACGACCACCGTGGCCGGGATGCTCCCGCCGCCGAACATCCCCGGCGGCGGGCTGGTGACGCAGCGGGTCGCCGATGCGACCACCGGCCTTCCGCCGGAGGAGTCGCTTCCCACCGGCCCGGTCAAGTCGGGGCTCTCGCTCCAGTACCTCGGCTCGCCCGGGGTCGGCGTCGGCGTCAGCTCCTTCGGCGTGGTCGCGGGGGGTGGCGTCGCGGCGTACTTCAGCGACCTGCTCGGCAACCATGTGGTGGGCGCGCAGATCTCCGGCGGTGGAGACATCCGCAACTTCGGCGGCGAGGCGATCTACCAGGACCTGACACACCGATGGAACTGGGGAGTGGGGATCTCCCACATCCCATTCCTGAGCGGCATCTTCGGGGTGAAGGACACGGTCGTGGACGTGCAGGGCGGCCAGCTCCCCGCGCAGGTGATCGAGGAGGCGATCCAGCGGACGTACTACGACCAGGCGCAGCTCACGACGCAATACCCGCTGTCCATGACGCGCCGCTTCGAGCTGAGCGCCGGGTACACGCGCATCAGCTTCGGCGGCACCCTCGACCGCTTTCTCACCATCGGGAACCAGGTGGTGGCCTCTGACCAGTCGGGGCTTCCCGGCGCGCCGGCGATCAACCTCGGCCAGGCGACCGCCGCGTACGTGGGGGACTACTCGTCCTTCGGCTTCACCTCCCCGGTCGCCGGCGCGCGCTATCGCTTCGAGTGGATGCCGACGTTCGGGGACCTGAACTACCAGGGTGTGCTCGCCGATTACCGGCGCTACTTCCTCGCGCGTCCGATCACCTTCGCGTTCCGGGGGATCCACTACGCGCGCTACGGGAGCGGCGGAGAAGACCCCCGCCTCTCGCAGCTGTTCGTCGGCGATCCGCAGCTCGTGCGCGGCTACGACCCGAACTCGTTCGACGGCTCCGAGTGTGGGACCGCGGCCGCGGTCGGATCGTGTCCGGTGTTCGACCGCCTGCTGGGAAGCCGGCTGGCGGTGGCGAACGCGGAGATCCGCATTCCGCTGCTCGGCACGCGGGAGTTCGGCCTCATCAACTTCCCGTACCTGGCCACGGAGATCGCCCCGTTCTTCGACGCCGGCGTCGCGTGGACGTCGGAGCAGGGTCCCGATTGGACGTTCTCCCGGAACAGCGCCGCGCGCGTCCCGGTCTTCAGCACCGGCGTCAGCGCGCGCTTCAACGTGCTCGGCTACGCGGTGCTCGAGGTGTACTGGGCCTATCCCTTCCAGCGGCCCGGCAAGGGCGGGCAGTTCGGGTTCCAGTTGGCGCCGGGGTGGTAGGGCTGGGGGGCGGGGGTCGGGGGCCTGGGGCCGGGGGGATCTCGGGAACGGCGGGACGAGGGATTGGGAACTGCTAAGACACGATACGGAAGTGGGGGGGGGGGGGGGGGGGGGGGGGGCCCCCCGCGGGGGGGGGGGGGGCCCCCCCCCCCCCCGCCGCCCCCCCACCCCCCCCCCCCCCCCGCCCCCCCCCCCGGCCCCCAGCCCCTGACCCCCAGCCAACTCCGTGGCCGAACATCTGCAGAGGTCGAGGAGAAGCGGAGGGCACGAGCATGATGCGCTTTCGAGACAGGATCGAGGCGGGGCGGGTGCTCGCGGGGTTGCTGCGGCGCTATGCGCGGGACCCGAACGTCATCGTGCTCGCCCTCCCGCGTGGGGGAGTGCCGGTGGCGTTCGAGGTGGCGCGCGAGCTCGACGCGCCCCTCGACGTCTTCCTCGTGCGAAAGCTCGGCATGCCCGGACACGAGGAGTACGCGATCGGCGCCATCGCGTCCGGGGGAGTGCGCGTGATCAACGAGGAGGCGGTGCGCGCGTTTCGCATCACCGACATCGAGCTGGCGGCGGTGACCGCGGAGGAGACCGCCGAGCTGGAACGGCGCGAGCGGCGCTACCGCGGCGACCGCCCGCCGCCGCGCATCGCCGGCCGGACCGTGATCCTCGTGGACGACGGACTCGCCACCGGCTACAGCATGCGCGCCGCGGTGGCCGCTCTCCGGCATCAGGGACCCGCGCGCATCGTGATCGCCGTGCCGGCCGCCGCGCCCGAAACCTGCCGGGAGCTCGGGGCCGAGGTGGACGACATCGTGTGCGCGATCACGCCGGAGCCGTTCCAGGCGGTGGGACTCTGGTACGTGGATTTCGAGCAGACGACCGATGAGGAGGTGCACGACCTCCTCGAGCTGGCCGCCCACGCGCCGCACGGGGCGCGACACGACTGAGGAGGAGTGATGGACGGGAGCACGTACGACGAGAGCGAGCGCACGGTTCGCCTCGAGCTGGATCACGTGGTGCTCGAGGGCACGTTGGGCGTACCCCCCGATGCCACGGGCGTGGTGCTCTTCGCGCACGGCAGCGGCAGCAGCCGCCACAGTCCGCGCAACCGCTACGTGGCACGGGTGCTCCGCGATGCCGGCCTCGCGACGCTTCTCCTCGATCTGTTGACGCCTGACGAGGAAGCCGTGGATGCGCGCACGCGCCACCTTCGATTCGACATCGCGCTGCTCGCCGATCGGCTGGTCTCGGCCACGGACTGGCTGCGGCACCAACCGGGCCTCGGCGCGCTCCACGTCGGCTACTTCGGGGCGAGCACCGGCGGCGGCGCGGCACTGGTGGCCGCCGCGCTGCGCCCCGAGCGCGTGGACGCCGTGGTGAGCCGCGGCGGGCGCCCCGACCTCGCCGGTGAGGCGCTGCCGATGGTGCGCGCCCCCACCCTCCTCGTCGTGGGCGGCGCGGACGAGCCGGTGATCGAGCTGAACGAGCGCGCCATGGCGCGCATGCGGCGCGCCGAGGTGAAGCTGGTGATCGTGCCGGG
>CAMLEQ010000096.1 GCA_946479015.1 uncultured Gemmatimonadota bacterium
AGCTGCTCGCCGAGCTGCGCGTGCTCGGCGAGCACGCCGATGCCGCGGTGCCGGAGAGCGGCTCGCGGCGCGGGCTCGAGCCGCTGTGCGCGTACTACGCCCCGGCGTGCGTGCCACCGATCGAGCGGCGCCTCGATGCCGGCGATCTGCGCGTGATCGGCTTCTACGATGACGTGCGCGTGGCGCGCCTGGACGCCGAGCGGGTGCGGCGGTACGGCGACCCCGCGCTCCTGTTCATGAACGTCAACACCCCTGACGAGCTCGCGCTCGCGGAGCGACATGCCTCGACCACCGATGGTGGCGATCGTCGGCGGCAAGCACCACGGTAAGACCACCCTCGTCGTGCGGCTCGCCGCCGAGTTGCGCCGGCGCGGACGCCGCGTGATGATCATCAAGCACGGATCCCACACCTTCAACATCGACCCCGCCACCACCGACACCTGGCGCCACTACCACGAGGGGATGGCGGAGAAAGTGGCGATGGTGTCACCAGACAAGTTCGCGCTCGTCGAGCGCTGGAGCGAGGAGCGCTCCCCGGAGGAGATCGCCGAGCGCCACATGGCCGACGCGGACATCGTCCTCTGCGAGGGGTTCAAGCGCTCGTCGCTCCCGCGCATCGAGATCTTCCGCGGCGAGGCCGGAGGGACGCCGCTCTACGACCCCGCATCCCCCGCCGCCGCACACTACCTCGCCGTGCTCACCGACCTCCCTTCCCTACCCGGAGACGTTCCCGTGATCCATCTGTCCGATCCCGCCTGGCTCGCCACGCTGGCCGACCTCGTCGAGCGCCACGCGACGGAGGGCGCTCGATGATCGCCCGCCTGCTGTGCGCCACCGGCGCCGCCGCACTGCTGGGCTGCGCCGGCGCCACGCCCGCGCCGACGCCGGCGCCCACGGTGCGGCGCACGACGACGCTCTCCGAGCTGCGCCGGCAGATCGACTCCATGGTCGCGCTCCCCGAGTTTCGCAACGCGCACTGGGGGATCCTCATCGTCGATCCCGACCGCGGGGACACGCTCTACTCGCACAACGCGGGGAAGCTGTTCATGCCCGCGTCGAACATGAAGGTGATCACCGGCTCGGTGGCGCTCGCGCAGCTCGGGCCCGAGTTCCGCTTCCGCACCACGTTCGTGGCGCGTGGCGGCGTCTGCGGGGGCGTGCTGCACGGCGACCTGGTGGTGAACGGGCGCGGCGACCCGTCGGTGAGCGACGCCATGCGCGGCGACGCGATGGTGCCGATGCGCGAGATCGCCGACTCGCTGGCCGCGCACGGCATCACCCGCATCGCGGGGAAGATCGTGGCGGGGGAGAACGTGTTCCCCGACTCCTCGCTCGGCTACGGCTGGTCGTGGGACGACCTGCGGGACGCGTACAGCGCGGGCGTGGATGAGCTGTTCTTCGACGAGGGGTACGGCCGCGTGGTCGTGCGCGGCGGCGCGCAACCCGGCGCCCCGGTGACGGTGACGGCGCTGCCGTCATCGCGCTACCCGGTGGTGCGCGTGGAGGCACGCACCGCGCTCGCGCCGGACAGCGGCGCGGTGGGGAGCGGCGGCCGCCTGGTGATGTCGCGCGAGTCGCAGCTCGAGACGCACGTGGATCCGGCCTCCGGCGCGGAGGTGCTATCCGGGTGGATCGCGCCCCAGTGGGTGGACACGCTCGACGTCGTGTACCCCGATCAGAACGCCGCCTACCTCGCGGCGCTCGGCCAGGCGCTCTCCGAGCGCGGGATCGTGGTGACCGGCGCGCTCTCCCCCGCCGGGTGCGGGGCGTCCGGCGCGGCGTCCACCGTGCCCACCACCGCGCAGCGCCTCGAGGGAGGCGCCGGCGCCACGGCCGGGCGCGACACCACCGCGACCACGCCGATGGACACGATCTTCGTGTACCAGTCGCTGCCGCTGCGCGACATCCTGCGCGCCATGGCGAAGCCGTCGCAGAACCAGATCGCCGAGATCCTGCTCAAGACCATCGGTCTCGAGCGCACCGGCGTGGGGCGCGCGGACAGCGGCTCGGCGGTGGTGGCGCGGCAGCTCCTCGCGTGGGGCGCGCAGCCGGATGGCTTCGTGCTCCGTGATGGGAGCGGGCTCTCCCGCTACGACTATCTCACCCCGGAGACGCTCGTTCACACGCTGGCCGCCATCCGCCACGACACCGCGTTCGCCGCGTTCTACGACGCGCTCCCGATCGCCGGCGTGGATGGCACCATCGCCGGCCGCATGCGCGGCACGCCGGCGCAGGGGAACGTGCACGCGAAGACCGGCTACGTGGCGAACGCGCGCTCCCTCTCCGGCTACGTGACCACCGCCGATGGGCGCATGCTGATCTTCAGCGCGCTGTGCAACAACTGGACGGTCCCCGTGCGCGATGTGGAGCGGGTGCAGGACTCGGTGGCGGAGGGGCTCGCCTCGCTCCGGCTGGACGAGGCACGCTGAATGCTCCCGGTGGCGGAGGCGGCCGAGCGGATCGTCGGCGGGATCCACCCGCTCGGCGTGGAGCGCGTGCCGCTGCTCGAGGCGCTCGGGCGCGTGCTCGCCACGTCCGTCACCGCGCCGCTCACCATTCCGGCGTGGGACAACTCGGCCATGGACGGCTACGCCGTCCGCGCCGAGGACGTGGCGGCGGCGAGCGAGAGCTCGCCCGTCGCGCTCGCCGTCAACGAGACCGTCCCCGCCGGCGCCTTCCCCACCCGGCGGGTGGAGTCCGGAACCGCGACGCGCATCATGACCGGTGCCCCGATTCCCGAGGGCGCCGACTCGGTGGTCCGCGTCGAGGACACCGACGGCGGCACCGAGCGCGTGCTCGTCCGCTCCACCCGCGACGTGCGCCGCAACATCCGCCCGCGCGGCGAGGACATCCGCGAGGGGACGGAGGTGCTCCGGCGCGGCACCCCGATCGGCGCGGCGCAGATCGGCGTGCTCGCCTCGGTGGGCGCGTCCGCGGTGGACGTGTACCGCCGCCCCCGCGTGGCATTCATGGCCTCCGGAGACGAGATCGTCGACCTCGACCGCTTCGCGGAAGCGCTCGAGGGAAGGAAGACGGTGACGTCGAACAGCTACACGCTGCACGCGATGATCCGGGGCGCCGGGGGCGACCCGATGAATCTCGGGATCGCCCGCGATGACCCCGCCGATCTGCGCGAGCGGCTCGAGCGGAGCACGGGGTGCGATCTGCTCATCACCTCGGCCGGGATCTCGGCGGGGGAGTACGACTACATCCGCGACGTGCTCGCCGAGCTCGGGGTGGACCTGCGCCTGTGGAAGGTTCGCATGCGGCCGGGCGCGCCGCTCGGCTTCGGGTGGCTCGGCGGAATGCCGTGGATCGGGCTGCCGGGGAATCCCGTGTCCACCATGGTCACCTTCGAGCTGTTCGTGCGCCCCGTGCTGCGGAAGATGCTCGGGCACGACCGCCTGCACCGCCGCCCCGTCCCCGTGACGCTCGAGGAGCCGGTGTCCATCGGCGCGAAGCTCACGCACTTCCTCCGCGCGATCGTGACCGTGCGTGACGACGGCTCGCTCGGCGCGCGGCTCACCGGGCCGCAGGGCTCGGGGATTCTCACCTCGATGTCGCTCGCCAACGCGCTCCTCGTGGTGCCGGAGGACCGGCCGCGCGTGGAGGCCGGGGAGACGCTGCACGCGCTCCTCCTCACCGAGGACGCGCACCTCTCGCCCACGTTCGCACTGTGACCGAGCCGCGCGGCGCGGCGCTGCGGGAGGAGCTGGAGCGCCGCTTCGTCACGACGCGCGAGCCCGTGGCGCTGCCGGGGCTCTCGCTGGAGCTGCTCAAGCCGCGCAGCGCCGAGGAGCTGATCAGCGAGGAGGACTTCGCGGTGGACGAGCGGCTCCCGTACTGGGCGGAGATCTGGCCGTCGTCGCTCGTGCTCGCGTCGCGGCTGCTGGAGGAGCGCGGGAGCGGGCGGCGGCTGCTGGAGCTGGGGTGCGGCGTGGGGGTGGTGAGCACCGCCGCGCTCGCGGCGGGATTCGACGTGCTGGCCACCGACTACTACGACGACGCGCTCCGCTTCACGCGCCTCAACGCCTGGTTGGCCACCGGTCGCGAGCCCGAGGCGCGCCACGTGGACTGGCGCGCGTTCCCTCCGGATCTCGGCCGCTTCGATGTGGTGGTGGCGGCCGACGTCCTCTACGAGCGCCCGTACGCACGACTGGTGGCCGAAGCGGTGGAGCGCACGCTCGCGCCTCACGGCGTTGCGCTCGTCGCCGACCCCGGCCGGATCGCCGCGGAGGAGTTCGTGCGCACCTGCGGCGCGCTCGGATTGCGCTACGAGGGCGCGGAGGAGCGACCGTACGAGGCGGCGGGGATCCGGCAGACGATCCGGATGCACCAGGTGCGGTGGATGTAGGACATAGTCGCTAGACCACCATGGAACGCGTGTGGCGTGTGGAAGACTGACGGGCAGAGGAGCGAGGGACGGCGCGTGTAGGTTCGGCGGTAGGTGAACTCTCTCTACATTCCGCCCTACACGCGCTCTACCTACCTCCTCTCGCCCACGACCGCCTTCTACACGCCACACGCGTTTCATGGTGGTCCAGCCACCAGGTCCTAGTTTCTAGGTCCCGTCAGTTCCCCACACGCGACACGCGTTGTTTGGTGGTCTAGCCACCAGGTCCTACCCCCGCCCTCCGCTAGGCCAGCCTGCTCGCCACCACCTCACTGATATCATACACCGGCACCTCCGACTCCTTCGCCTTGAGCCCATCGCTCATCATCGTCATGCAGAACGGGCAGGCGACCGCGATCGCGTCGGCGCCGGTGGCGAGCAGCTCCTCGGTGCGCTCGACGTTAATGCGCTTCCCCTGGCGCTCCTCCATGAACATGCGGCCGCCCCCGGCGCCGCAGCAGAGGCCGCGGTCGCGCGAGCGCTTCGGCTCCACGAGGTTCACCACCGGGAGCGCGCGCTTGAGCGTCTCGCGCGGGGCATCGTAGATGTCGTTGTACCGCCCGAGGTAGCAGCTGTCGTGGTAGGTGATCGAGCCCGCGGCGCCCTCGCCATCCTTCAGCGGGATCCGCCCCGCCTGGAGCAGCCGCTCGATGTAGGTGGCGTGGTGGATCACCTCGTAGTTCCCGCCGAGCTGCGGGTACTCGTTGCCGATCTGGTGGAAGCAGTGCGGGCAGATGGTGACCACCGTCTGCACCTGGTAGCGGTCGAGCGTCTCGATGTTCTGCTTCGCGAGCATCTGCCAGAGGTACTCGTTCCCCATGCGCCGGGCCGGGTCGCCGTTGCACGACTCCTCCTGGCCGAGGATGGCGAACGAGATCCCCGCGGCCTGCATGATGCGCGCGAAGGAGCGCGAGATCTTCTTCGCGCGCTCGTCGAACGAGCCCATGCACCCCACCCAGAAGAGCACCTCGGGGCGCTCGCCGCGCTCGAACATCTCGACCATGGTCGGGATCTCCAGCCCGTCGGCCCACTGCGCCCGGTCCGCGGCGTTGAACGCCCATGGGCTGCCGTTGCGCTCCATCGACTCGAAGGTGGGCTGCACCTCCTCCGGAAAGCGCGACTCCATGAGCACCAGATCGCGGCGCAGGTCGAGGATGTGGTCGAGGTGCTCGATCCCCACCGGGCACTCCTGCACGCACGCCCGGCAGGTGGTGCACTGCCAGAGCTCTTCCTCGGTGATGTAGTTGTCCAGGAGGCGGTTCTCGAGCGCCTGCTCCGGCGTGCGCGAGTGCGCGTCCTCCCCCTCGCCGTGCGCCAGCCGCGGGAAGAGGAAGCCCGACGTGTCTCCCACCACGATCGGCGCCTTCTCCATGAGCCGCTGGCGGGTGTTGATGATGATCTTGCGCGGGCTCAGGACCTTGCCCGTGAGATTCGCCGGACAGGCGGCGGTGCAGCGCCCGCACTCGGTGCAGGAGTAGCCGTCGAGCAGGTCCTTCCACGTGAGCTGGTCCACGTCCGACGCCCCGAACTGCTCCACCCCTTCCGCCTCGAGGTCGAGGAAGCGGATCACTCCTTTCTGTCCCGGCCCGTTCGCGTCGGAGAAGTAGACGTTGGGGATCGAGGTGATGATGTGCAGGTGCTTCGAGTACGGGAGGTAGTTCAGGAACGCGAGCACCAGCAGCGCGTGCGTCCACCACACCACCTGGTGCGATCCGTTCGCCGTGGCGGGACGCATCCCCGCGAGCGCGCCGGCGATCGCGTGGGAGACGAACTTCTCACGCACGATCGACGTGGGCTCGGCGGCGATCTGGAACGCGTTCGCGAGGAACATCGTCACCATGAGCGCGCCGATCGCGCCGAGGATGAGCAGCGCGTCCTTCTGCTCGAGGTGGTCCCCCTGCAGCCGTTTCGGGTGGATCACCAGCCGCCGGTAGAACGCGAACGCCACCGCGGCGATCACGAGCACGCCGAAGAGGTCCTGCGACACCGAGTAGAGCCGGTACGCCCCCGTGGGGAGGAAGGCGTAGGAGAAGGACGGGAAGATCCCCTGGAGGATCAGCTCGATGGTGCCCGCCGTGAGCACGCAGAAGCCCCAGAAGATCAGCGCATGCATGACGCCCGCCACCGGGTCGCGCAGCAGCTTCTTCTGCGCGAGGGCGATCACGGCGACGTTCTTCAGCCGCTGGAGCGGGTGGTCGAAGCGGTCGTCCGGCTGCCCGAGGCGGAGATAGGCGAGGAGACGCTGGACGTTGTACGAGAAGAACCCCGCGGCGACGACGACCACGACGAGGAAGATGACGTTCTGAGTGCGCATGCGAGGAAGCTACGCCCTTGCGGCGGCGGCGGGAAGCGCCGCCGCCCGTCACCCGCTCACTCGACGCCGAGATCGATCATCCCGATCCGGCCGGTCCCACTCAGCGCGAGCCAGATGCGCCGGCGCACCGGATCGACGGCGATGTTGCGGACGATCGCGCCCTTCGTGGGGATCGGGAGCGTCTCCATCTTCTCCGTGCGTGGATCGAAGGCAACCATCTGCGATGTGCGCGCCTCGTCGAACCAGATCCGGCCGTGGGGGCCGGCGGCGATGCCGTACGGTCCCGCGTTCGTGGACGGAGTGGGCCACTCCTTCATGGCGTGCGTCCTCGTGTCCACCATGCCGAGATAGCTCCGCGCGTAGTCAGTGTACCAGACGTGGCCGGTGGAGTCCACCACCAGGCGGCGCGGGCGTGCATCGGCGTGCGGGAGAGCGATCTCGTGGATCGCGCCGGTGGCCGCGACGATGTGGGCGAGCCGGTTCGTGCCGAAGAGCGCGGCCCACAGGTCGGGGGTGCCGGTGGCGGGGACGAGCCCGTACGGCTTCGCGTGCGCCGTGCGCGGCCGGAAGAGCGTCGCCTTCCCGGTGGCGGGATCGAGCACCCCGATGATGTTCGACTGCTGCGCGGTGAACCACACCTTGCCGCCCTGGAGCGCCGGCGTGTGCGGATCGCGCGCCTCCGCGGGGAGCACGAACTCGGTGATGCGTCCCGTGGCGGGGTCGAGCTTGCCGATGCGCCCCGCGGCGTTCCCCGTGTACCACACCGCGCCGTCGGGCGCCACCACGATGCCGTGCGGCCCGGAGGCCGGCGTCGGCGTGGGGTAGTCGGTGATGCGCCCGGTGACGGGATCGAGGCGGCCGATGGCGCTGTTGGCCTGGTCGGTGTACCAGACGACGCCATCGGGCCCCACGGCCGGATCGTGCGGGAACGCGCCGGCGCGCGGGATGACGAACTCCCTGATGCGCGGCGCGCCCTCCGGCGCCCGCGGCGCGGGGACGCCGGGGGCGTGGAGGGCGCGCGGGGCGCCCGTTCCCATGGTGACCGCCAGCACCACCACCCACGACGTGCGCCGTAGCGGCGCGGAGCGAAACGCGGTCATCGTCACTCCTCCATCGGCGGCGGCGGGGCCGCCGCGCGGGTCAGGGCATCACTGTCCCTTCGCTTTCTTCACCGCCTCGGTGAGCACCGGCAGCACCTCGAGCACGTCCCCCACGATGCCGTAGTCGGCCACCTTGAAGATCGGCGCCTCCTTGTCCTTGTTGATGGCGACGATGGTCTTCGAGGTGCGCATGCCGGCCAGGTGCTGGATGGCGCCGGAGATCCCGGCGGCCACGTACAGGTCCGGGCTCACGAGGCGCCCGGTCTGGCCGATCTGGTCGCTGTGCGGGCGCCACCCCTCGTCGGTGACCGCGCGCGTGGCGCCCACGGCCGCGTTGCCGAAGGCCGCCGCCAGCTCCTCCACCAGGCGGAAGTTCTCCGGCGCCTTGAGCCCGCGCCCGCCGCTCACGATCACCGGCGCCTCGCCCAGGTCGAGCTTCGTGTTGCTCCCCTGCACCAGCTCCTTCGGCACCACGCGCGCCGCGCCCGGATCGATCGCCGGCGCCGCGCTCTCCACCCGCGCCGCGCGCGGGCTCGCCGCCGGCGTCACCGCCCCGGGACGGAGCGTGAGGACGGCCGGCGTTCCCGTCAGCACGAGCGTGGTGATCACCTTCCCCGTGTACGCCGGATGCCGGACGACGATCGCATCCCCCTCCGGCTGGAACGCGGTCACATCGGAGGCCATGCTCACGCCGAGCTTCGCCGCCACACGGGGCGCCAGGTCCTTGCCGCGCGCCGACGCGCTGAAGATCGCGGCGCGGTACCCGCCGCTCCGGATGCGCTCCGCCGCGGTGGCCGCCGCGACTTCCGGCGAGTACAGCTCGAGCGCGGGGTGCTCGACGACGATCACGGCGTCCGCGCCATGCTCGCCGAGCGCCTGCGCCTTCGCGGCGATCCCCGGCGCGCCGATGAGCAACGCGTGCACCTCGCCGCCGCCGGTCGCATCGGCGAGCTGCCGCGCCCCGGTCACCGCCTCGAGCGCCACCTTGCGCAGCTCGCCGCCGCGCGTCTCCGCAAACGCGAACACGTTCGCCATCAGAGCACCTTCGCTTCCGTCTGGAGAAGTCGCACGAGCTCGGGCACGGCAGCCGGTCCCTCGCCGATGATCCGTCCTCCCGTCCGCTCGGGCGGGAGCTCCATCCCCTTCACCGTGAGGTGCGCCTCGCCGAGCTGCGCGGGCTTCACCTCGAGCGGCTTCTTCTTCGCGGCCATGATCCCCTTCAGCGACGGGTAGCGCGGCCGCGCGATCCCCTCGTCGATGGTCACGACGGCGGGGAGCGGGAACTCGAGGATCTCCGCCGCTCCTTCGAGCTCGCGCCGCGCGGTGCCGCGCCCGTTCGCCACCTCGAGCTTGGACGCCGCGGTGATGCATGGGAGTCCCAACAGCTCCGCGGTCATGGGGCCCACCGACTGGTTGGCCGAATCCACCGCCATGCGGCCGAAGAGGATCAGGTCGTACCCGCCCCCCTGCAGCTCCGCCGCGAGGGCGCGGGCGATCGCGAGCCCGTCGAACGGCACGCGATCCGCCTTGAGCTGCACGCCGCGGTCCACGCCCATGCTCATCGCCTTCCGCAGCGTCTCCTGCACCACGTCGGGGCCGAGCGAGATCGCGACGATCTCCCCCTTCCCCTCCTTCTCGTTGAGCTGGAGCGCCGCCTCGACCGCATAGCCGTCGAAGTCGCCCATGTCGAACTTGAGGCCCGTCTCGTCCACGGACGAGCCATCGGTGGCGATCTTGAAGCGCGACTCCATGTCGGCCACGCGCTTGATGCACACGGCGATTTTCACCGTGGAGACTCCATGTGAAAAGGTTCACGAGAAATCTAGCCGCGGGGGAGGACTGTTCAAGCCGAATCGCACGGCGGGACGCGCGCGCGATGGCCCCCGCGCCTTGCCCGTGCACGTGCGCGCGCGCATCGTTGAGCGTACATGAGCATCTCGACGGCCGTCCCCGCGGGCGGCCCCGCCGGACGCCGCTCCTCCGGCGCGCTTCCTGTGCGGCGCCGTCCGAGCGCGCCGCTCACGGTCGGCGTCGCGCTCGGCGTCGCGCTCGGCGCCGCCGCCCGCATCGTCGCGTACGCCGCGCGCCGCTCGATCTGGACCGACGAAGCCGCGCTCGCGCACGACATCCTCCACCGCTCCTGGAGCGCCCTCGCCGCCCCGCTCGACTTCGCGCAGGTGGCGCCGGTCGGCTTTCTCTGGCTGGAGAAGGGCGTGACGTCGCTCTTCGGCCCGAGCGAGTGGGCGCTGCGGCTCATCCCGTTCCTCGCCGCCCTCGCGGCGCTCGGGCTGTTCGTCCTCGTCGCCCGCCGCGTGCTCGCCCCCGCGGGCGCGGTCGTGGCCACCGCGCTCTTCGCCACCGCCCCGCAGCTCGTCTATTTCGCGAGCGAGACGAAGCAGTTCTCCTCGGACGCCGCGATCGCGCTCGCCGTCGTGCTCGCGGCGCTCCAGGCGCGCGATCGCGGGCTCGACGCGCGGCGCGCGGGCGCGCTCGGCCTCGGCGGCGCCCTCGCGCCGTTCGTCTCGCAGCCGTCGCTGTTCGTGCTCGCCGGCGCCGCGATCTTTCTCCTTGGGGGCCTCCGCCGCGCCGGCGGGCGGACGCGCGCGCGCCACGTCGCGCTCACCCTCGCGCTCTGGGGCGTCGGCGGAGCGATCGCCGCCATCCATGCCCTGCACTCCGTGTCCGCCCACGATCGCGCGTATCTCGAGGGCTTCTGGGCGACCGCCTTCCTCCCGATCGGCGGCGGCACCGCCGCGTGGCTCGCGCGATTCGCGACGGAGATGGGCACGTGGCTCTTCCCCGCGCCGTGGGGGTGGCTCGTCCTCGCGCTCGTCGCGCTCGGGATCGGCACGCTCGCGCATCGCCGAGACGGCACGCTCACGCTCCTCCTCGCGCCACTCGCGATCGCGCTCCTCGCCTCCGCGCTCCGTCTCTACCCGATGGCGGCTCGCGTCACGCTGTTCATCGTCCCCGCGCTCCTCCTCACCGCCGGAGCCGGCGCGGAGTGGCTCGTGCGCGTCACGCGCCAGATGCGCCTCGGCCGCCCCGCGGCGTGGGGCGGCCTCGCGGTGCTCGTCGCCGGGTGCATCGCGTCGCTGCGCTACGTGATGCTCACGCGCGAGGAGATCCGGCCGGTGATGCGCTGGGTCGCCGCGCACCGCCAGCCGGGCGACGCGGTCTACGTGTACTAC
>CAMLEQ010000097.1 GCA_946479015.1 uncultured Gemmatimonadota bacterium
GGGAGATCATGGCGCGGGCCCGGCACCGGCCGGCGACCACGCTCGGCATCCCGCTGCGCGACCTCGTGGGGCTCATCGACGCGTCGGCGCTCGTGATCTCGCTCGACACCGCCCCACTGCACATGGCGGTCGCGCTCGACCGGCCGGTGATCGCCCTCATGGGGTACAACAACCCCAAGCGCGTGGGGCCGTACCGCCGCTTTCACGATCTCCTCGTGGATGCGTACGGCGATCCGGGAGAGGACTACCCGATCAGCATCGCGCACCGCCTCGACCGGATGGCGCGCATCGAGCCCTCGGACGTGCTGGAGCGCGTGGCGGTGTGGGAGCGGCGCTACCGGCCCGCGCTGCCGGAGGCGATCACGCGCTCGTAGACCGCGAGCGTGCCTTCGACGGTGACGTCGATGGAGAAGCGCGGCGCGCGGGCGAGCCCCGCGCGCCCCATCCGCTCGGCGAGCTCGCGGTCCGCGACGAGGCGGGCGATGGCCGTGCCCAGCGCCTCCGCGTCTCGCGGCGGCACGAGCAGTCCAGTCTCCCCATCCGTCACGACCTCCGGGATCCCTCCCGCCGTCGTGGCGACCACCGGCTTTCCACGCGCCATGGCGTCGACGAGCACCGTTCCGAGTCCCTCGTGCACCGAGCTGAGGGCCACCACGTCGGCGGCGCCGATGATCGCGTCGGCATCGTCGCGGAAGCCGGTGAGCCGGAGTGACTCCGTGAGCCCGAGGCGCGCGACCTCCCGCTCGATCTCGCCGCGCAGCGCGCCCTCGCCCACCAGGAGCGCGTAGAGGGCGGGCACGGTGCGTCGCGCCGCGCCGACGGCGCGCACGAAGGTGAGCGGATCCTTGTCCCCGCCGAGTGCGCCGACCATCACCACGAGCGGCACGGCGGCCGGCACGCCGAGCGCCGCGCGCACCACCGACGGCGCCGGCTCGTTTCGCTGGTGATCGAGCCGCACGCCGCTGGGCACCACGGTGATGCGCGCGCGCGCGATTCCGCCGTCCACGAGGACGCGCTCCACGTCGCGCGAGACCGCGATCACCGCCCGCGCCCGGCCGTACTTCCAGCGGGTGAACGGATCGGCGTGCACGCGGAAGCTCGTGTGTCGCGTGACCACGACGCGCGCGTGCGTGCCGAGCGTCGCCATCGCGGCGAGTGCCAGGGCGTGGGCGGTGTGCGCGTGCACGATCCGCACGCCCTCGCGGCGGATGACGCGCCGCAGGGCGATCGCGGCGAGCGCGTCGAGCTCCCCGTGGGGCGCGCACGGCACCACCGTGAGCCCGGCGCGCGCGGCGTGCTCGGCGAGCGCCTCGCCGGGGCGCGCGGCCACGAGCGCGCGATGGCCGCGCGCGCGCTGCCCTTCCGCGATCCAGAGCACCTGCCGCTCCCCACCGCGCCACCCGCGCTGGGTGTCCACGTGCAACACGGTGAGCGGCGCGGCGCTCACGGCCGCGCTCCGTCGTCGAGCAGTCGCTCGTAGATCGCGATCGTGCGCTCGACCGTGCGATCGACGGTGAACTCGCGGGCGCGAAGGTACGCGCCCTCGGAGAGGCGCGCGGCGAGCACCGGATCGTTCAGGATGCGCGCGATGGCGTCGCCGATCGCCGCTGCGTCGCCGACCGGCGCGAGCAATCCCGACTCGCCGTCCACCACCACCTCGGGGATCCCTCCCGCCTCGGTGGCGACGATCGGGCGCGCCAGCGCCAGCGCATCGATGAGCACCCCCGGCGTCCCCTCGGAGCGCGACGTGAGACACGCCACGTCGGACGCGGCGATCAGCGCCTCGGTGTCCGAGCGGAATCCGGTGAGGTGGAACGCATCGGCCACCCCCTGGGCGCGCGCCTCCGCCTCCACCTGCGATCGCAGCACCACCTCGCCCACCAGAAGCGCGTGCAGCGCCGGGATGCGCCGGCGCGCGGCGGCCACCGCGCGCACGAACGTGAGCGGGTCCTTCACGTCCGTGATCGCGCAGACCATCGTCACGAGCGGCGCGCCGGGCGGCACGCCGAACGAGGCGAGCAGCTCCGCGGACGCCGGCGTCACGTGGTGCAGCGGGTGAATCCCACTGGGCACGACGTCCATGCGCGCGGGATCGAGCCCCATGCGCACGAGCGCATCGAGCCCGGCGCGGGAGACGGAGATGATCCGGTGCGCCCGACGGTACTTGAACCGGTTGCCGGCGTCGGCACGCATGTCGAACGAGGTGCGCCGCGCGAACACGATCTTCGCCGGCGTGCCGGCGGCGGCGAGCGCGGCGAGCGCCATCGCGTGCCCCGACTGCGGGTGCAGGATGCGGATCCCGCGCCGCCGGATCAGCCGCCGCAGGCGCAGCACCGTCCACGGGCCGCACTCGCGGATCCAGGGATCGATCTCCGCCACCTCGATCCCCGCGGCGCGCGCCCGCTCGGCGAGGATCGCGCCGGGAGGCACGGCGAAGATGGGATGCCCGCCACGGCGGAGCAGCCCTTCGCCCATCCAGAAGATCTGCCGCTGCCCGCCCCGCCACTCGCGCGAGAGGTCCACGTACAGCACCGTGAGGCGCGGTGCCGCGCCGGCGGTCACGCCGGACCGTCCCGGCGCGGCGCGCGGTAGCGTGGGTCGTTGTACATCTTGAACTGCCGGTAGACCTTCGGCACCACGCGCCCCGCCGCGATGTCCGCGAGCAGCGCGCTCAGCTCCGACGCCAGGTCGTTCCGCTGGAGCTCCAGCACGGCGAGCCGCTCCGCGCACTGCGCCCGGAACTCCGCGGACGCGTCCGCGCGCTCCATCTGCTCGCGCATGTGGTAGATCTTGAGCTCCATGATGCTGATCTTGTCGGCGAGCCAGCCCACCGTCTCAGCCACGCGCGCGCTCCCCCGACGCCTCGCTCACGACGCGCATCACCTCGGCGTCGATCCGCTCGATCAGATCGTTCCGCTGCTGATTGAGCTTGTCGATGTTGCGCTTGGCCGACGCCACCTGATGGTCGTCCTCCACGCGCGCCTTGTCCTCCTCGTGCCACAGCTCGACGTTCGTGCGCGCGAGCTGCGAGATGAGCCGACCGATCGTATCCATGCGTACCAGCGAGTTCCCGGGTCAGAGGGTGAGACGCAGTAATCTAACGGAGCAGGGTCATCACGCGCTCCAGCACCGCCTCCGGCGTGATGCCGCCGGTGAAGTCGTGGCCGGAGGCAAGCACGCGGGCGCGCTCCCGCATGGGGACCACGCGCGAGCCCGGTCCCACCACGGGCACCACCGTGGGAAGGTCCGGGCACCAGGCCACGGGCGACGTGGCGCCGAAGATCGTCACGCGCGGCACGCCGAGCGCGTCGGCCATGTGCGCGGGACCGGTGTCGCCGGACACGAGCGCCTGGCAGGTGGCGAGGAGGCCGAGGAAGCGACGCAGCTCGAGCGGCGGCACCACCGCCGCGGATGGCGCCGCGGCGCGCACCTCCTCCACGCGCGCCTCGTCTCCCGGCGTCTGGAACACCATCGGCGCCACCCCCGCGCGCGCGAGCGACCGCGCGAGCGCCGCGAACGACGCCACGGGCCAGTCCTTCGCCGGCTCGCGCGTGGACAGGAGCAGCCCGACGCGCGGCGCGCCGAGCGGCAGCCCCGCCGCGCGCGCGTCGCATTCCCCGCGTGCGCGCTCCTCGTCCGACAGGTGGATGCACGGGCACGACGGGCCCGGCGGGATCCCGGCCAGCTCGAGGAGCCGCTGCCGCTCGCGCACCACGTACTCCACCGGCCCCTTCCGCGACCGCGCCTGCGTGTACCACAGCCGCCAACCGCGGATGCGCCACCCCACGCGCACCGGCGCGCCGGACGCCCGCGTGAGCATCGCCGTGCGCAGGCTCCCCTGCACATCGATCACCACGTCGTAGCGGCGCGCGCGCACCTCGCGCCACATGTCCAGCGTCCGGTCCGGGTCGAGGACGATTCGCTCGTGCAGCGTCGGGTGCCCGGCCAGGAGCGGCGCGGCCGCCGCGCCCACCAGGAAATCGGTGCGCGCATCCGGCCACGCGCGGTGCACATCCTCCAGCAGCGCCGTCGAGAGCACGACGTCGCCGAGCCGGCGCAGCTGGATGAGCAGGACGCGGCGCGCCTGGCTCGCCGTGCACGTTGATGGAGGCACGCCCCAATATACATTACGCCGATGAGCATGACACGCGCGCTCCGCTCCCCCGCCGCCTCCGGAACCCACGCCGCTTCCCCCGCCGCCGGGCGCCGCGTCGGCATCGTGATGCTCTCCGCCGTGGGCGATGCCGTGCACGTGCTCCCGGTCATCACCGCGATCAAGCGGCACGATCCGGCGAGCCGCATCTCGTGGGTGCTCCAGCCGGGGCCCGCCACGCTCGTGCGCGGCCACCCGCTCGTGGACGAGATCATCCCCTTCGACCGGAAGCGCGGGTGGCGCGCGTTCCTCGACGTGCGCCGCGCGCTCGCCGCGCGCGAGTTCGACGTCACGCTCGCGCTCCAGGACTACTTCAAGGCCGGCCTCATCACCACCTTCGCGCGCTCCCCGGTGAAGCTCGGCTACGACCGGGCGCGCGCGCGCGACGTGAACTGGCTGTTCACCAACCGCCGCATCCCGCCGCACGCGCCGCAGCACATCCAGGACGAGTACCTGGAGTTCGTCACCGCGCTGGGCATCCCCGCCGAGCCGGTGACGTGGGGGCTGGGGCCGTGGCCGGAGGAGCGCGCCTGGCAGCGCGAGCTGATGTCGCGCTTCGACCGCCCCATCGCGGCGCTCGTGATCGGGAGCAGCCGCCCGGAAAAGGACTGGGCGGCGGAGCGGTGGGCGGAGCTCGTGGATCATCTCGCGGAGGACTTCGGCCTCCACCCCGTGCTGGTGGGCGGGCGGTCGCCGCGCGAGGTGGAGACGGAGCGCGTGATCATGGAGCGCGCCCGCCATCGCCCCACCTCCCTGCTCGACAGCGGCCTGCGCCGGCTGGTGGGGATCCTCGATGCCTCGGCGCTCGTGGTGTCGCTGGACACCGGTCCGCTGCACATGGCGGTCGCGCTCGACCGGCCGGTGGTGAGCCTCATCGGCTTCAGCAACCCGCGCCGCACCGGCCCGTACCGGCGCTTCCACGACCTGGTGGTGAACGCCTACGGCGAGACGATGCACGACGGCGCGCTCGCCACCGACCGGCGCCCGAGCAACACGGCCACGATCACCGTGCGCGATGTGCTCGAGAAGGTGGAGCGGTGGCGCGATGCCTACGCGAGCGCGCCGCGCGCTCCCCGCGCACGCTGAGCGGTCCCCTCCAGGCGCAGCCCCCGGAAGTCGTAGCGCGCGCCGAGGCGCCCCAGCAGCTCCATCATCCGCCCGAGCGCCAGCCCCATCACGGCGAAGAAGTCGCCGTCGATGCGCTCCACGATCACCGCGCCGTAGCCCTGAATCCCGTACGAGCCGGCCTTGTCCATCGGCTCGCGGGTGGCGATGTACTCGGCGATCGTCTCGTCGGAGAGCGGGCGGAAGGTGACGGTGACGCTCTCGACCCCCGACTCCGTGCGCCCATCGAGCGTCGCGGCCACCGCGGTGAACACCGTGTGCGTGCGCCCCGAGAGGCGCCGGAGCATGCGCGCCGCGTCGGCGGCGTCCGCGGGCTTCCCGAGCACCATGTCGTCGATCACCACGATCGTGTCCGCCGAGATGACCAGCGCGTCGGGATGTCGGGCGGCGATCACCGCCCCCTTCTCCCGCGCCAGCCGCTCCGCGTGGGCGATCGGCGGCTCCCCCGGACGGTAGGACTCGTCGATGTCCGCCGGGATCACCTCGTGCGCGATCCCGATCATCCGCAGCAGCTCGCGCCGGCGCGGCGATCCGGACGCGAGGATCACGCGCGCGCTCATCGCTCGAGCCAGAGCGTCACGGGACCGTCGTTCACCAGGTCCACTTCCATCATCGCACCGAACTCTCCCGTCTCCACGTGCATCTCCCGCGCGCGCAGCGCGTCCACGAACCGCTGGTACAGCCCTTCCGCCATCTCCGGGCGCGCCGCATCGATGAAGCTCGGCCGCCGCCCCTTCTGCGCATCGCCGTACAGGGTGAACTGCGACACCACCAGCAGCGCGCCCTCCACGTCGGCGAGCGACAGGTTCATCTTCCCCTCCGCATCCCCGAACAGGCGGAGTCCGATCACCTTGTCGGCCATCCACCCCACCTGCTCGTCGCCGTCGGTGTGCGTGAAGCCCACGAGCAGGCAGAATCCGCGCCCGATGCGGCCGGTGACCCGTCCATCCACGCGCACCTCGGCGCGACTCACGCGTTGCAGGAGCACTCGCATGGCGATCGCTCGTGACGTCAGGCCAGCACGGTGCGCTCGAGCCCCTCGGCCACGCCGACCACGGGCTCGTAGCCGATGAGCGCCTTCGCGCGCTCGAGCGAGGCGAGCGAATCGCGAACGTCGCCGGTGCGCGCCGGCGCGTGGCGCGCCTCGAGCTCCACGCCGACGAGCGCGCGGATGCGGCGCCAGAGCTCGTTCACGCTGATCCGCTCGCCGCACCCCACGTTCACCACCTCGCCGAACGCGGCGGGGGGCGCCTCGCACGCCAGCAGGTTCGCGCGCACCACGTTCGCGACGAAGGTGAAGTCGCGCGTCTGCTCGCCATCGCCGAAGATCGTGGGCGGCTCGCCGGCGCGCGCGCAGGCGGCGAACTTCGGGATCACCGCCGCGTACTGCGACGCGGGGTCCTGTCGCGGGCCGAACACGTTGAAGTAGCGGAGCGCCACCGTCGGCAGGCCGTACGACGCGTGGAACGCGCGGCAGTACTGCTCCCCCGCGAGCTTGGCCGCGGCGTACGGCGAGAGCGGGCGCGCCACCATGTCCTCCCGCTTGGGGAGCTCCGGCGTGTTCCCGTACGCGGACGATGACGCGGCGTACACCACGCGCTTCACCCCAGCATCGCGCGCCGCGATCAGCACGTTGAGCGTGCCCGTGACGTTCGCGTGGTGCGAGGCGACGGGATCGCGCACCGAGCGCGGCACGGAGGGGAGCGCCCCCTCGTGCAGCACGTAGTCCGCGCCGCGGATCGCCCGCGCGCACACGTCGGGATCCACGAGGGAGCCCTCCACGAGCTCGATGCGCTCCCGCCACGGCGCGAGGTTCTCGCGCCGCCCGGTCGAGAAATCGTCGAGCACGACCACCTCGTGGCCGTGTCCCACGAGATGTTCCACGAGGTGCGAGCCGATGAAGCCCGCGCCTCCGGTCACGACGTATCGCATGGGCATCCGGGTGAGAGGATCCCCGCCGCGATCGCGGCGCGGGCCCCGGAACTTAGGAGGCTCCCGCCCCGCGGCGCAACGCGCGGCGACCGGGTCGCGCAGGGCGCCGGCGCCGCGCGGGAGCGGCGCCGCTCACCGCGCCGCGAACCGGTCGGGGGCCGCGGCGGACTGCGCCGCCGTGCTCTCCGGGTGATCGCGCGCGAGACGCTCCACCTTCTCCCGTGCCTCCCGGTAGTCCGGCTTCAGCTCGAGCGCGCGGAGGTATTCGGCGCGCGCGCCGGCGAAGTCGTGCTGCCAGTCGCGCACCACGCCCAGCCAGTAGTGCGCCTCCCACGGCGGTGGGGTGCCGATGCCGCCGCTCTCGCGCAGGAACCGCTCGAGCGCGCCGCGTGCCGCGTGCAGCCGCTCCCCGGAGAAGGCTGCGGTGCGGCCGATCTCGAGCTCCGCCCCCAGCTCCTCCGGATGCCGGGCCAGCAGCGCGTCGTGCACGCGAAAGGCATCGTCCCACCGCTGCTCGCGCTGATACAGGTAGCCGAGCTGGTAGTACGGCGTGACACTGTCCGGCGCCGCGTCCAGCGCGCCGCGCAGCTCGCGCTCCGCGCCGGCGAGATCGCCCCGCTTCCCCGCCACCAGCGCGAGCGCGAGGTGCCCGTGGTACGCGTCTCGCGCGGCCAGCGCCGCCGCCTCGCGCGCCGCACGCGAGCGGCTCCCGCCGGCGATCCCCGGCACGTCCAGGTCGAAGCGGACCACGTCGAGCGCGGCGTCCAGGTTCGACGAATCGAGCGCCACCGCACGCAGCAGGTGGGCGTGGATGCGCGACGCGAGCCCGAGCTGTCGGAAGCGTCCGGCCGTGCGCGCCTCGGCGGCGTAGGCACGGGCGAGCCACTCGTGCACCGCCGATGCCGATGGCGCCGCGCTCACCGCCGCCTCCAGCCGGCGCTCCGCCTCCTTCGGGTCGCGCGCGAGATAGGCGATACGACCGAGCTCGTACAGCGCGCGCCAGTCGCGCGCATCCGCGTCCACGGCGCGCCGGAGCAGCGGCCGCGCGTCGGCATAGCGCCCCCCGACGAACAGCCGGTGACCCGCAGCGGAGGGATCGTCCGCCCCCTGCGCCCGGAGAACGACCGGAACCGCCGCGGCCGCCAGCGCGAGCACGGCGGCGATCCGCGACGAGCGAGCGAAGCGATGCGAGGTGTGAACGGCGTGATGCATCATGGAAAGCTAGCCGCGGGGACGCCCCGCGTTCGTGAATTCCCTCACATCTCCCCGTGAATTCTCCGACTCCCGCCTGACGTGTCCCGCCGTAAGATCGACGGTCTTCGGGGGCACTCGGTCGTGCCCCACCGTCGCCGCGCGCGCGTGGCACCGTCGCAGGAGGTGTGTATGTCACGGCTTCGTCGCCCCGGCTCGACGCTCGCGATGCGCGTTGTCGCGTGCGGCGCGATCGCCATTCTCGCCGCATGCTCCGACTCGGCGCTCGCGCCCGTGCCCCCCGCCACCACCGCGCTCTCCCTCGACCGGGACACGGCCACGCTCGTGGTCGGTCGGACGGTGCAACTCTCGGCGAGCGGCTCCCGCGGCATTGCCTGGTCCACCGCCGATGCGCGCATCGCCACCGTGAGCGGCGCGGGGCTCGTGACCGGCGTCGCCCCCGGCCTGACGACGATCACCGCGACGAGCGGCGCCGCCACGGTCACCGCCCGCGTGCGCGTGGGGCTCGAGCGCACCGTCGGCGTGGCGGGGGACACGCTGTGCGCGGTCACCTCCGGCATCATCGTCGTCATCCCGGCGCGGGCGCTCGGTGCGCCCACCCTGATCTCCCTGCGCGACGCCCTGTCCACGCCGCCCGACACCACGCTCGTGGCCGGCACGCCGCACGAGATCGCGCCATCGCCGCTCGAGTTCGCCCGGGCGGTCGAGGTCGCGCTCATCTACGTACCCGACTCCGTGCCGGAGAACACGTGGGAGAGCTCGCTTCACCTCGTGCGCCTGGTCGACGGTGCGTGGCAGCCGGTGGCCGGGAGCGGAATGAGCCTGAGCCTGGACACCACCGTCGCGTTCGGCCTGGTGTCGTCCACCGGCAGCTATGCCGTGGCCGGCTACCCGAACGATGACTTCGATTGGTCGAGCCTCTTCGGCATCGGCCCGAGCGGCGAGCCGATCAACCACATCATCGGCGAGTTCGAGGAGTCGATCGACCTCGCCCTGCATCGCTCGAGGAACCTCGCGCTGGCCCGCGACGTCACCAATGAGGAGGTGAGCTACGCTCGGAGCAAGTGGGCGCAAGGCGACCTGGGAGATCTCGCGGCGACCCACGATGCCGTGCTGGCATTCATCCGCTCGCGTCTCCACCGGGTGGGACTCCCCGCCCCCACCAGCCTCGAGCCCCCGCCCACGAGCTGACTTCGCGACGCATGCAAGCACGACCGGGGCGGCGCACGATGACGTGCGCCGCCCCGGTCGCGTACACCACGCTCGATCACTGCTTCCGCGCGGGCTCCGATGCTCCCTTCTGTCCGCGCGGCGCATCTGCGCTCCTGGAAGCGTCGCTCTTCGCGCTCCCGCTCTTCGGGTTCTCGCCCTTCGCGCCATCACTCGGCGATCCCTCATCCCGCTGCGACGCGCCGGCGCTCGCGGAGCTCCGTGCATCCACGTTCGCGTCCGCCTCGCTCCCCGTCTGGACCTCGGCCGTGGCGCCCGCCTGCACGTTGGCATCGAATCGCGCACGCTGCTCCGCCGTCAGCACGCCGCGGACCTCGCTCCGGAACCGCGCGGCGGGCACTCGCGCCCACCCCGCGCGGGGGGCGCCGGCCCCGCCCGCCCCCGCGCCCCGCACGCGCGCCGCCCCCGCCGGCGCATAGCCGCCCCCGGGGGGCGAGGCCTGCAGATCGCTCGCGTAGCGCTGGGCGGACGCCTGGACCTGCGCCTCCTGGCGCGCCGTGAGCGAGACGCCGGCGAGGAGCGAGCGCGTGCCGGCGTCCACCGCCTCGCGGATCCGCGCCGCGGGAACCGCGGGGCGCGCGACGCCGGCGTTCACGTTCCCCTCGGCGCTGCCGCTCGCGTGCGCCGCGCTCGCCGCGCGAGCGCTCGTGGCACTCACCGTCGTCCGCGCGGCGGTGCCAACCTGCCCCGTCACGCGCGGCATCGCCGTCCCAACGCCCACCTGGCCCGCGCCTCTCACCACACCGCTGATCTGGGCCTTCGCCGTCGCGGCCGCTCCCATGAGGAGGGCCACGGTGAGCATCGTCGCGCTACGCATCGTCTTCGACATGGTGTTCACTCCGTCGTGAAGGAAAGGTCGATGTGCTGCTGGTGGTCCATCCGAACCGCGTTCGTCATCTCACGGGCAGTTGCCGGTGAGTCCGCAGGTGGGCGCACCGATCGGCACCAGACCGGCGCCGGGAGTGGGACGCAGGGTGCCCCCGCTGCTCCGCGCCGCGGGCGAGGTGGCGCCCACCGGCGAGAGTCCGGCGAACGCCGTCCCGATGCCGATCGCGAACGACCAGGTGGGCCCGGCGCCGCGCAGCGTGCGCGCCGCGCTGATGGTGAGCGCCGTCTGACCGGCGAGCGCGTGCACCAGCGTGGCGTTGATCGCGCGCTCGGGCTCGTAGGCGGGCGGCGCGTCTCCGCGCAGCTCGAGCGCGTAGCCCACGCTCACGTTCGATCGCGCGCCGGCGAGCAGTACCGCGTCGCCGACGAGCGCCGTCGTCGCCGCGCCCGTGGGTCGACGGCCGTCGACGTCGCGCAGCCGCGACGCGCCGGCGCGGAG
>CAMLEQ010000098.1 GCA_946479015.1 uncultured Gemmatimonadota bacterium
TCCCAGCGCGAACGCGCCGCCGGCGCCGCGCCCGCGCGCGCTCACTCCACCCTGAATCGCTGCGCCGAGCGCCCCGTCTCGGGGTCGGCCACGGGTGCGGCGGGGCGTTCGGCGGGCGAGAAAGAAGAGGAAGAAGCCGGATCGATCGGCCAGCCGCTGAATCGCATCACGCGCGGAGGTGGCGATGCGCATCATCACGGTATGATGCCCCGCCGCTCCGATCCCCATCCCCTCGATGACTACACCGGCACGGTCGAGGTCACGCCGCACGCGCACGATCGTGGCCTCCACCTCGGCACGGGAGATTCCCTGCCCCGCCAGGCGGCTCGAGACCCGCTCCACGAGCGAGCGACGAACATCCGCGCTCGACAGCATGCCCATTGCTGAATTAAGAAGGGCTGAGCGACGAAAGCAAGGGAACCCCCTTGACGACGAAAGAAAGATCAGTCCGGGGTCCCCAGATAGGTGTCGATCTGGGCGCGCTGCAGCGTCCCCGAAAAATCCACGTACCCGACTTTGGTTTCCGAGTAGAACTCGTACACCTCCCACCCGCCTTCGCGGTGGCCGTTCCCCGTCTGCTTCACGCCGCCGAAGGGAAGGTGCGCCTCGGCGCCGATGGTGGGCGCGTTCACGTACGTGATGCCATTGTCCAGCTCGTTCAGCGCCCGGAAGGCGACGTTCACGTCGCGCGTGTAGACGGACGAGGAGAGCCCGTACTTCACGTCGTTGTTCACGGCGAACGCCTCGTCCGGCGTGCGCACGCGCACCACGGAGAGCACGGGGCCGAAGATCTCCTCCTGCTCCAGCCGCGAGCCGGGCTCGACGCGGGCGAAGATGGTGGGCTCGAAGAACCACCCCTTCTCCAGCCCCTTCCCCGTGGCGCGGCGCCCGCCGCACAGGAGGTCCGCCCCCTCCCCCTGCCCGATGTCCACGTAGCGCTCCACCTTCTTCAGCGCCCCCTCGTTCACGAGCGGGCCCACGTCGGTCCCCTCCTTGCGGCCGTCGCCGAGCACGAGCTGCCGCACGCGGTCCACCAGGCGACCGAGGAACCTGTCGTGCACGCCGTCCTGGAGGATCAGCCGGCTGGTGGCGGTGCACCGCTGCCCGGTGGTCCCGAACGCGCCCCACAGCACGCCGTCGAGCGCCAGATCGAGGTCGGCATCATCGAGCACGATCATGGCGTTCTTCCCCCCCATCTCCAGCGAGAGGCGCTTGTGCATGCGCCCGCACACCTCCCCCACGATGCGCCCGGTCTCCGTGGAGCCGGTGAACGACACCAGCGGCACGCCGGGGTGCTCCACGATCGCCGCGCCCACCTCCTCCCCCAGCCCGTGCACGAGCTGGATCACCTGCGGGGGGAGCCCCGCCTCGAGCAGGATCTCCACGAGCGTGGTCGCCGTGTGCGGCACGTCCTCGGCCGGCTTGAACACCACCGAGTTCCCGCAGAGAAGCGCGGGGAACATCTTCCACGTGGGGATGGCCATCGGGAAGTTGAACGGCGTCACGAGCCCCGCCACGCCGATGGGGCGGCGGTAGCTCATCGCCCACTTGTTGCGCAGCTCGCTCGGCACGGTGTGGCCGAACAGCCGGCGCCCCTCGGAGGCGGCGTAGTAGGCGGTGTCGATCCCCTCCTGCACGTCGCCGCGCGTCTCGTTGAGCGGCTTCCCCATCTCGCGGGTCATGAGATCCGCGATCTCGTCCTTCCGCGCCGACATGAGGTCGCCGACCTTGCGCAGCACGTCGCCGCGCACGGGCGCGGGGGTCCGCCGCCAGATCTCGAACCCCTGCTTGGCGGCCGCCACCGCGCGCTCCACATCCTCGGGGCCGGAGCGGGGGAACTTCCCCACCACGTCGCTCGTGTCGGCGGGGTTCACGTTGTCGAAGTACTCGCCCGTGGACGGGGCGATCCACTGTCCGTCGATGAAGTTCTTGTAGGTGCGCATGTCCAAGTGTGTCGGTGAGTCCGGACCGGCGGCGGCACCGCCGGTCATTCGCACATCCAGATGGCAGGGTGCATGGCGTCGGGCTTCGCGTAGCCGACGCGCGGGAGCACCTCCTGCGCGCCGAGGAGGAGCCCCCACAGGATGAGCAGGAGCGACAGCACGTGCCCCTGCGCCGAGCGGTGGCGCCACGTCCAGATGGCGCTCCAGCCGCCGGCCACGATCACCACCACGGTGGCGGCGAGGTAGCCGAACAGCCCCAGCCCGCACCGCGCGGAGTACGGCCAGAAGAGCATCGCCACCCCGAGCGCCACCGCCAGCACCAGCCGCGCGAACACGCCGAAGGACGACGTCTCGCGCTTCACCTCCTTCGCCCGCTCCGTCTCGGCCGGCGTCTTCGGCGGCGTGCCCGGCGCCAGCAGCGCATCGTCGGAGATCGACTCGAGGTGCTTGTCGATCTTCGCCAGCTCCTTGTCCCAGTCGGGAGAGCTCATGGGTCCTCCGTCGCTACGCGTGCTCGCGCGCGAGCCCGTGCCGCTCGATCTTCTTGTACAGGTTGGAGCGCGGCATGTCCAGTAGCCGCGCCGTCTCGGAGACGTTCCAGTCGTTCTCGCGGAGCTTCGCCAGGAGGAACGCCCGCTCCGCGGCATCCTTGAACTCCTCGAAGGTGCGGCACTCCAGCAGCGAGCCGATCGTCGCCGGCTCCGCCGCCCGCCCGCCGAGCAGCCGCTCCACGTCCACCGCCGTGATCCGCGGCCCCGGCGCCAGGATGAGGATGCGCTCCACCGTGTTCCGCAGCTCGCGCACGTTCCCCGGCCAGTCGAACGCTTGGAGCCGCTCCACCGCATCGGGGGTGACCACGCGCGGCGCCATCCCCTCCTGCCGCGACAGCAGCGCCGCGAAGTGCGCCACGAGGAGCGGGATGTCCTCCCGCCGCTCGCGCAGCGGGGGGACGGACACCGGCACCACGTTGAGCCGGTAGTACAGGTCCTCCCGGAAGCGCCCCTCCGCGATCTCCGTCTCGAGGTTCTTGTTCGTGGCCGCGATCACGCGCACGTCCACGGACACGGGCTTCGCGCCGCCGATGCGCGTCACCACGCCGTCCTCGAGCACGCGCAGCACCTTCGCCTGCGCGGAGAGGCTCATGTCCCCCACCTCGTCGAGGAAGAGCGTGCCGCCGTTCGCCTGCTCGAACTTCCCCGCCCGGTCGGCCACGGCGCCGGTGAACGAGCCCTTCATGTGCCCGAACAGCTCGCTCTCGATCAGCTCGCCGGGGATGGCCGCGCAGTTCACTTCCACGAACGGGCCGCCGGATCGCGCCGAGAGCCGGTGCACGGCGCGCGCGACCAGCTCCTTCCCCGTCCCGTTCTCCCCCGTCACCAGCACGCGCGCGGGGGTGGGCGCCACGCGCTCGATCTTCTCGATGAGCGTGCGGATGGCGAACGACCGTCCCACGATCTCGTAGCGCGACTCGATCCGCTCGCGGAGCCGGCTGTTCTCCTCCTGGAGCGTGAGGTGCCGGAGCGCGTTGCGCATGGTCACCAGGATGCGGTCGGTGTCGAGCGGCTTCTCCAGGAAGTCGTACGCGCCGAGCTGCGTGGCCTCCACCGCCGTCTGGATGGTGCCGTGCCCGCTGATCATCACGACGATCGCCGCGGGGTCCTTCTCGCGGATCCGCTTCAGCGCCTCGAGCCCGTCGATCCCCCCCATCTTCACGTCGAGGAAGACGAGGTGCGGGCGCCACTTCTCGTACTCGGCGATGGCGTCCACCGCCGTGCCGACGGTGCGCACGTCGTACCCCTCGTACTCGAGCAGTTGGCCGAGGGCGGCCCGGATCCCCTTCTCGTCGTCCGCGACGAGGATGCGCTGGCTCATGGCGTGGCCTTGTAGAGCGTGATCTTCCCGTCGTGAATGCGCGCGTCGCCGATCCACTTCGGCACCATCAGCGGGAGTGCATCGCTCGCGATCCCCTGCGGGCGCGCGCCGCGCTCGATGTTGCGGAGGAGCCGCGGGATCATGGGACGGGGGACGGAGAGCTGCCCCACGTGGAGCGAGTGGACGTGGTACTCGGCGAGCCCCGGCCGCACCACCTCGAGGGAACCGCCGAACTCCACCGGCTCCCGATCGCCGAGCATGGCGGCGAACGGGCCGAGCGCCTTCCGCCCGCCCAGGTCATCCACCTTGATCGCCGCGCGCACGTGCAGCTCGTCGCCGATCACCGCCGCCTCGGCGTCCTGCGCCGACGGGGGGAGCTGCTTGGAGAGCTCCTGGAAGATGTACGCGGCCAGGTCGGCGCCGCTCACGTTGGCGAACACCGGTCCGGAGCGCGAGCCGAGCTTCTCCACCGCCGCACGCGCGCGGTCGGCGCCCTCCGGGGTGAGCGGCTGCCAGGCGCCGCTCGGCGCCGCGGGGGTGGCGGGGGCGGTGGCCGGCGCGGTGGAGTGCACGCGATGCAGCAGCGGCCGCCACCGGTCCTGGAACATCCACGCCGCGGCAGCCGCCACCACGAGCAGCACCAGGCACCCCAGATTGCGCAGACAACCCATGTGTCACTCCTCTCCGAGCGGAATGGCGGCGCGCACGGTGTACCGCGCGCCGGCGGGGAGCAGCTCGCTCGCCATCAGGTCCACGGTGCGCACCTCGATCTCTCCCTCGTACCCCACCCCCCGCGCCGCGGCGGCGAGCGCCCGGGCATCGCTGGACGGCAGCGGCGAACGCGCGCGGCCGAGGGTGATGTGGGGGCGGAACGCCCGACCATCCACCTCGTATCCCAGCTCGGCGCACGCGCGCTCGATCTCGTGCTGCAGCAGCTCGAGCCTGGGCTCGCGCTCCACCCCCAGCCATACGACGCGCGGCACCCGAAGGTTTGGAAAGGCCCCCAGCCCGCCGAGCCGCAGCGCCAGCGGCTGGTGCGAGGCGAGCACCGGACGGAGCGCCGCGGCGAGCGACGCCTCCGCGTCCGGCGGCCGCTCGCCGAAGAACTTCATGGTGAGGTGCAGCCGCTCCTCGGTCACCCACGACACGCCGCGCGCGGCCTCGCGCATCGGCGAGGTGGCCCGCACGATCGTCCGTCGCTCGTCGAGCGGAAGGTTAATCGCCAGGAAGAGGCGCACGGTCGTGCTCGTCGAGCTCGAGCGCCAGGTTGGTGAAGCCGTGCTCGCGGGCGGCGGCCACCGCCGCCTCGCGCACATCGGGGTCGCGCGCCGCCGACGGATCGCGCAGCACGAGCACGGCGAGCTTCCCCCGCGCCTCCACGCGCCCGCCGAGCCCGATGCGCCCGAGCGCCGACGCCAGCTCGTGGACGCTCACGCGGCGCTCACGCCGTGCAGCACGTTCAACGAGCCGGAGCGGAATCCGCGCAGATCCACCGTCACGCGCTCGAAGCCGGCGCCACGCACCGCGGCCACGAGCGCGCGGAGGCGCGCCGGCTCCAGCCACGCCGCCAGCTCGTCGCGCGCCAGCTCCACGCGGGCGAGCTCCCCATGGTGCCGCACGCGCAGGTCGCCGCGCACGCCCAGGGCGCGGACGGCGCGCTCGGCCCGCTCCACCGCGCGCAGGCGGTCGGGCGTGACCGGCGTGCCGTACGGGAGCCGCGACGAGAGGCACGGCGACGACGGCTGCGCCCACGTGGGCATCCCGCGCTCGCGCGAGAGGAAGCGGATCTCCCGCTTGTGGAACCCGAGCTCGGCGAGCGGCGACCGCACCTCGTTCTCGCGGCCGGCCCGCGCGCCGGGGCGCCAGTCGCCGAGATCATCGGCGTTCGTGCCGTCGATGATCGTGTCGATGCCGCGCTCGCGCGCCACGCGCCCGAGCACGGACCACAGCTCCGACTTGCAGAAGTAGCAGCGGTCGCTCGGATTGGCGGCGTAGCGCGGGTCGTCCATCTCGTGGGTGTCCACCTCGAGCACGCGGAGCCCCGCCTCGTCGGCGACGCGGCGCGCCGTCTCCCACTGCTCGGCGGGGTACGATGGGCTGCGCCCGATCACGGCGAGCATGCGCTCCGGCCCCAGCGCGGCGGCCCCCACGCAGCCGAGGTACGCGGAGTCCACGCCGCCGCTGAAGCCGAGCAGGACGGAGCCGCGAGCGCGGAGCCACTCCACCAGCCGCGCCTCCTTCGCGCGCGCCGCCGCCGCCTCGGCAGGGCCGAGCATCTCGTGCGCATCCATGCGTGAAACGTATCTCGCGCGGGCGAGGGCGGGAAGCGCCGACGCCGCGGGTCGCCATGCCGCGCCGGCCTACGGCATCGCCGACTCGAGTCGCACGGGGACCGGATGCATCACCCCGCCCTCGGGATCGCGCGATGCGGCGTCGAGCGAGTCCACATCCCACACCACCAGCACCGCGGCGTCATGACCGCGGCCGAAGGTGTCGAGGTCCTGGCGCGAGAGACCGCGCTCCTTCAACGCGTGTCCCAGCGAGTCGGCGCGGAACGGGTGCGTGTGCCAGGTGCCGATGTAGCCGGGCACCGCATCGCAGCTCCCCGTCACCGCGAACTGAAGCTGGCGCATCCCGCGCGCCGGGCGCGTGCCCGTCACGCGCAGCGTGTCGCCGTCCATGCGCCCCACGAGGCATCCGAGATACTCGAGCTGCGTCGGCTGCCCGGTGCCGAGCATCTGCGTGAGCGTGTTCACCTCGGCCAGCTCGTTCCAGTGCTGGTTGGAGCGCTCCCAGATGGCGTTCATGGAGTCGCGGACATCGCTCGAGAGGGAGATCTGGAGCACGCGCGCGCGCCGCGGCGCGGCGGCCGCGCTGGCGGCGAGCGCGAGCGACGCGAGCACGAACGCGCTCCGCCCCGCGCGACGCAGCACGGTTGTTGCTCTGGCACGCGGCGACCCGAGATCCGGAGAGGTCCGCGCATGGGATTCGATCAGTACCATGAGCCCCCCGACGAGCTCCCGCAGAAGACGCGCACGTTCGCGCGCATGATCGCGTCGCTCATCGAGGAGGCGGAAGCCATCGGCTGGTACGCACAGCGCCTCGCCGTCGAGGAGGACCGCACCGCGAAAGCGATCATGCGGAACGCGCAGAAGGAGGAATTCAAGCACTTCGGCATGGACCTCGAATTCCTCCTTCGTTCTACCCCGCAGTGGCGGGAAATTCTCCAGGGAATCCTGTTCCAGAGCGGAGACATCGTGAAGGAGGCGGACGAGGCGGAGGAGAGCGCCGGGGGGTGATCCGGCGCTCCCACACTGCCCTGTCCGCTCCGCTCACTCCCGGCCACCGGATGCCATCGGCGCATCGCCCGGGGCGACAGGGGGGATCCCGGCGGCGCGCGGGAGGCGCACGGAGAAGGAGGAGCCGACGCCTTCCACGCTCTCGGCCACGAGGTCGCCCCCCATCGCCCGCGCCAGGTCGCGGCTGATGGCGAGTCCCAGCCCCGCCCCTTCCCCCGGCCGGCTGAGCGAGCGCTCCACCTGCACGAAGGGATCGAAGATCGCCTCGAGCTTGTCCGGCGGGATCCCGCGGCCGGTGTCGGTCACGGAGATCACCACTTCATGGTCGGGCGCCACGCCGGACAGCACGATGCGTCCACCGGGGGCGGTGAACTTCACCGCGTTCGACAGCAGATTGAGCACCACCTGCACCAGCTTCTCGCGATCCGCTCGGACCGCGACGCCCGCCCCCACCCCTTCGTACCGGTAGTCGAGCCGCTTCTCCTCCACCTGCGGCCGGATCAGCGCCTCGAGCTCGGACATCGTCTCGTCGAGCGGGACATCGACGAGGCGCAGATCCAGGTGCCCGCTCTCGATGCGCGCGAAGTTGAGGACATCGTTGATGAGCGACAGCAGGTGGCGCTGGCTCCGCTGGATGCGCGCGATGTCCCGGCGCTGCTCCGGTGTGATGGGACCGTGCACGCCGATGGCGAGCAGCTCGGCGTAGCCGGCGATCGCGTTGAGCGGCGTGCGCAGCTCGTGGCTCATCGTGGCGAGGAACTCGGTCTTGCTCCGGTTCGCCGTCTCGGCCTCCGCGCGCGCCGCCTCAGCTTCGGCGCGGGCGCGCCGCTCCGCCTGGTAGAGGCGGGCGTGCTCCACCGCGAGCCCGATGCGCCGTCCCAGCTCCTCGGCCGCCGCCACGTCCTCCGCGTCGAAGCGGCGCGCGGATCCGGCGGCGATGAGGGTGAGCGCGCCGAGCACGCGTCCGCGCGCCAGCAGGGGAACGATGATCGCCGAGCGCGGCGCGAGGGCGCGCAGCATCCGGCGCTGCTCATCGTCCCGTGCCACGCGTTGCAGCATCGCGTCCGTGATGTCCGGGACGTACGCCAGCCGGCCGGAGCGCAGCACCCGGGCCACGCCGTGCTCGGCATCGCGGTCCAGCGGGTGGCGGCGATTCAGCTCGAGCACCTGGTGCATCGTTCGCGGATCGGTGTGCGCGACGGCGACCGGCCGTGCGTCGCCCCGCTCGTCCATCACGTGCACCACGCACCAGTTGCCGAGGCACGGCACCACGAGGCGGGCCACCGAAGGGAGCGTGGCCTCGTAGTCGAGCGAGGAGCCGAGTACGCGCTGCGCATCGGCCACGCACCGCTGCAGCTCGACCTGGCGCTTCTGGCGCGTGATGTCGCGCGCGACCTTGGAGATGCTGGTCACGTTTCCGTTGCCGTCGCGGATCGGCGAGATCGTCACCGAGACATCGATGCGGGCGCCGTCCTTCCGCAGGCGCACCGTCTCGAAGTGCTCCACGTGGCCGCCGCCCCGCAGCCGCTCGAGGATGATCGTCTCCTCGTCGCGGCGCTCCGGGGGAATGATCAGCGCGACGGAGCGCCCCACCGCCTCGGCGGCGGTCCAGCCGAAGATGCGCTCGGCGCCGGCGTTCCAGCTCGTGATGACGCCATCGAGCGACTTGCTCACCACCGCGTCGTCGGACGATTCGACGATGGCGGCGAGCATCCCGCGGAGCCGCTCGCCGCGCTCGGTGCCGCCGCGCGAGGCGGCGCGGCGGCCGCTCACCCGGATGGCGAGCGCGGCCGCCGCCGCACCGGCCGCGAGCGCGATGGCGACAGGGCGACCGAACCGGAGGGTGAGCACCCACGTGACCGCGACCGCGGCGATCGCGATCATCCCCGCGGTCGCGGAGGCCCGTGGCCATCGCGCGCCACGCGATGGCCACGCCAGGGTGCGCCGGGGTGAAACCGCACTCTCCGTGCGCGCGCTCATCGGTACCGCTGCTCCCGGGTGACGACTACGGTGGTGCGTGAACGAATCTATGTGCGGACCGCGCGCGCACCAGAGCACAGCGCGCGAGCACCGATTGGCGCCCGCGCGCGTGTCGGGGTGCGAAGTTTGCAAACCGTGGCGGTGCTGGTGCTCGGTCCATGCCGACACGACCACCGGCGCGATGCTGCCACGTGAGGCGGCGCCCGACGCGCCCGCCCCGCGCAGCACGGCCGGGTCGTGCCTGCCCCTCGTGTACGCAGGAGGTCAGCAATGCCGCGTCGTGTATCGCATTCGTCGCACCCATCATCGCTGCGCCCGAGCGGACCGAGCGCGCACGGTCCACGGGCCGCGCGCGCTCCGATACCGCTGGCCGCGCTGCTCGCCGCGCTGACGCTCGCGCCGGCCGTGGGCGCCCAACAGACACCGCAGAACAGGCCGGCAGCGACACCGCCCGGGGGCGCCTCGTCAGGCGGCACGCTTCCGCCAGGCGGGACGGAGGGAAACTGGGTGACTCCCGCCCGCACGCTCGAGGGGACGCGCTACAGCCCGCTCACCCAGATCACCACGGACAACGTGAAGAACCTGAAGGAGGTCTGGCACTACGTCGACGGGATCAAGGACGGGCACGAGGGACAGCCGCTGGTCGTGAACAACACCATGTACATGGTGACGCCCTACCCCGACAAGCTGATCGCCTTCGACCTCACCAAGCCCGGCCCCGCCAAGAAATGGGAGTACGATCCCCCGATCGATCCCACCTCGTTCGGCAAGGCCTGCTGCGATGACGTGAATCGCGGCGCCGCGTACGCCGATGGCAAGATCATCTACAACACGCTCGACAATCACACCGTCGCGGTCGACGCCAACACGGGGAAGCAGGTGTGGCGCACGAAGCTCGACGATGCGAACAAGGGCGCCACGATGACCATGGCGCCGCTCGTGGTGAAGAACAAGGTGATCGTCGGGGTGAGCGGCGGCGAGATGGGCGTGTGGGGGTGGGTGGCCGCGCTCGACGTGAAGTCGGGGAAGGAGCTCTGGCGCGCGCGCAACACCGGCCCCGACAAGGACGTGCTCATCGGGCCCGACTTCAAGCCTTACTACTCCTGGATGCAGGGGAAGGACATGGGCGTGAAGACGTGGCGCGGCGACCAGTGGAAGATCGGCGGCGCGGCCGTGTGGGGGTGGATCACCTACGATCCGGAGACGAACCTCATCTACTACGGCACGTCGAACCCCGGCACCTGGAACCCCGACCTGCGCCCCGGCGACAATCTCTGGGCGACGACGATCTTCGCGCGCGATCCCGACAACGGGCACGCCAAGTGGGCGTTCGCCGCGACGCCGCACGACGAGTGGGACTTCGATGACGTGAACGAGAGCATCGTCGCCGACCTGCCCATGAACGGGCAGACGCGCAAGGTCATCGTCCACTTCGACCGCAACGGCTTCGCGTACACCATCGATCGGACCAACGGGCAGGTGCTCGTGGCGCAGCCCTTCCAGTACATCAACTGGGCGAAGGGCTTCGACCTGAAGAGCGGCCGCGCGATCATCGACTCCTCGAAGGAGACGCACCAGGGGCGGCTGACCAAGAACATCTGCCCGTCCTCCACCGGCGCGCGCGACCAGCAGCCGGCCGCGTACTCGCCGCAGACGCACCTGTTCTACACGCCCTCCACGAACCTCTGCATGGACTACGGCGGCGTGGAGGCGAAGTACATCGCCGGCACGCCGTACGTGGGCGCGGCGGTGCGCATGTACGCCGGCCCCGGCGGCAACGATGCACGCGGGGAGTTCATGGCGTGGGACGCGGCCACCGGCAAGAAGGTGTGGGGGATCAAGGAGAAGTATCCGGTGTGGGCCGGCGCGCTC
>CAMLEQ010000099.1 GCA_946479015.1 uncultured Gemmatimonadota bacterium
CAGGCGCTCGGCGGGGATGGTGATCCGGTACCGGCCGTCGACCGTGGTGAGGGCACCGATGCCGAGACTGTCCACGACGATGCCGACGGGCGACAGCGGATAGCCCGCCTGGGTGGTCGCGCGCCCATCGATCACCGCCTCGCGCCCGGCGACCGGTGCGCCCCGGTCGTCGGTCACGCTCGCCCCCCTGGTGCACTGCTCGTCGCGCGTGACGCGGCGGAGATACTTCGTCAGCTCGCTATCGGTGGCGAAGGCGGTGAGCGATGCCGCCGGCACCTCGCCGGGCCGCGCGCCTGATGGCGCACCTCCCTGTGCACGCGCGGACTGCGCGTGCAAGAGCGTCGTCGTGCACGCGAGCAGGATGACGAACGAGGATTTCATCGGCGCTCCGGGAGAACGGTGACCCTGCCGGTCGGCCTCTCATCCCATGGACGCGCCTGCACGCCGGAATTGCACAGCCGGTCGCTTGCCCGCGGTCAGCGGCCCGTGGCCGGCCGCTCACCGCGGCCGCCCCTCCCCCCGCGCCCGCAGTCGCCCGTACGCGAACAGCGGATGCACTTCCACCCTCCCCCCCACCACCCCCGCCACGTACTCCCCCACCGCCGGCCCCATCTTGAACCCGTGCCCCGACCCGCCCCCCACCAACCACACGTTCTCGAGCTCCGGATGCCTATCGATGAGATAGTTCCCGTCGCTCGATGCCTCGTACTGACTCACACGCGCCTCCACCGGCGGCGCATCCCCTAGCGCGGGAAACCTCTCGCGCACGACAGCTCGCGCCCGCGCCAGCCCCTCGGCACTCGGCACCCGCTCCATCGTCGTCGGATCCACCTCCTCTCCCGCGGAGTCGTCCGCCACCTTGATCCCCCGCCGCTCGTGTCCCGGAATGCCGTACACGAGCCGCTCCCCGAGGTGCACCCACACCGGCAGCGCGCCGGCGTCGTAGCGCGCGTCCCCCGCGGGCGTGCCGAAGAAGAAGACCTCCTGCCTCGTCGCCACGATCCGCCGGCCGATCACGTCGGGGAACACTCGCCCCATCCACGGACCGCACGCGAACACGAACCGCTCCGCGCCGAGCGTGCCGCCGTTGGAGAGCCCGATGCTCGTCAGCCGCGCTCCATCCACCGCGCCAGGGCGCGCCCACGCCTGCACGTACGCCCCACCCTCGCGCACGAACGTCTCCCGCACCAGCTCGCACGCGACACGCGCGGTGAGAAAACCCGCCTCCGGCTCGAAGTACACGGTGCGCACGCCGCGAAAGCTCATCTGCGGCCAGCGGCGCGCTGCCTCGTCGAGCGAGAGCTGCTCCACGCGCAGCCCCACCGCCTTCATCGGCTCGATGGAGCGCCGCACGTAGCCATCGTCGCTCTCGCACATCCACAGCGCGCCGGTGCGGAACAGCACCTGCCGCCCCCACTGCCGCTCCGCCTCGCGCCAGAGCGCGAGCGCGCGCGCGGCCATCGCGCTGTAGATGGAAACGCCGTTGTACACGGCGCGGATCACGCGCGTCTCGCCGCCGGACGACGCGCGCGAGTGCCCCGCGCCCCACGCATCCACGAGCGTCACCCGCACCCCCGCCCGCAGCAGCGCGAGCGCGGTCCAGCCGCCGAACGCGCCGGCGCCCACCACCACCACGCTCTCCCGGCTCTCCCGCGACCCGCGTACCGACGATCCGTCCGCCTCGGCGCCCTCGCGCGGCGCGCCGAGGATCCCGAGCCGCGACGCCAGCGGCGCGGTCACCGCGGCGGTGACGAACGCGCGGCGCGACACCCCGCCGGCGACGCGCTCGTCCGGCGGAGCATCGCGCGCGTCCCGCCCGGGACCGCTGCGCGGCGAGGGGGAGGAAGCCTCAGTAATTGAAGCCCAGGGTCACGCCGAACGTCCTCGGCTGGTTGACCAGGTAGCCCACGCGGGCGCGGGTTCCCCGCTCGCGATCGAGCGCGAGCAGCGCGCGCTGATCGGTGAGGTTGTTCACGAAGAGCGCGGCCTCCCACCCCGCGCGCGTGACGCCGGCGCGCAGGTTCACCAGGTCGTACGCCGGCAGCAGTGGATCGAAGGTGAACGTGGAGGCGGTGAGCGGCCCGCCGATGGTGTTCGGCGCGAACGAGTTCAGGTCGACGGTGCCGAAGCCGGCGGCATGGTCATCGATCTGCGTGAAGCGCGAGCCGATGTGGTTGAAGGTGCCGCTCAGGAACGCCTCCATCCCCGACCGCAGCGGCCGGCGGACGGTGGCGGCGGCGGCCACCTGCACCTCCGGCACGCTCGGCAGGCGGTTTCCCGACTGGATCCCGGAGACCACGCTCACCACCCCCGCGGTGTCGGTGGATGTGAGGGTGGAGCGCAGCTCGGAGTTGTCGAACGTCGCCGACACGGCGAAGTCGAACCAGCGCGTCGGCGCCATCGCGAGCTCGAGCTCGAGCCCGCGGCTCACGGACTTGGGCACGTTGAACACGAGGCGCGACGAGCAGGAGCCGGCGGTCACGGTGAGCTGCAGATCGCGGATGTCCATCCAGAACGCGGACAGGTTGAGCGACGCGCGCCCACCCATCCACAGCGACTTCGCGCCGATCTCGTAGTTCCACGCCGTCTCGTCGGTCCACGAGCTGCGGCCGCCGAAGGTGGCGAGATCCTGAGGGGTGCAGAGGGGGACGTTGAGCGGATCGTTGATCCCGCCGAGTCGGAAGCCGCGCGAGGCCTGGGCGTTCAGCGTGATCGCGTCGGTCACCTTGTAGCTCGCGATGAAGCGCGGCGCCACGCCGTCGGCGGTCGTCGAGCCGGGGGCGGACACGAGCTTCGTGCCGGTGCTGTCGTTGGCGAAGATGCCGTCGAAGATCTGGGTGCGGTCCTCGTCGAAGTGGTAGTAGCGCAGCCCGCCGGTGAGGTCGAGCCGGTCGGTCACGCTCACGGTGGCTTCGCCGAAGGCGCCCGCCTGCTTCAGGGTGTAGTCGAGGTCGGAGAAGAACAGCTCGTCGCGCTGCGCCCGCAGCCCCTGCGTGGGGATCCCCGAGGCGGCCTGGAACCCGTTCACGATGAGGCTCTGCCCGTACGTGCGCTTGTTGTGGCTGAAGAAGCCGCCGAGCAGCCAGCGCACGCGCCCGCCGCCCCCCGCGAGGCGGAGCTCCTCCGCCCACACCTTCACGTTGGTCTTGTCATCGAGCGGCGCGTTCAGCGTGTACACATCTTCCGGCAGGCCGATGGAGCCGCCGGTGATGCTCGACGTCAGCGCGCCGGCATCGCGCACCACGAGGATGTCGCGGTAGTCGTAGGAGGTGATCGACCCGAGCGTCAGCCCCCCGAGCTCGTATCGGAGGTTCACGTCGCCGAGGGCGAAGTTGTCGGTGTACGGCTCGGGGATCTGCGTGAACAGCTCGTGCGGGCCGAGCGTGACCGCCGGACGCGTGGTCGTGAAGGGATTGGCGAGGATGTTGAACGCGTCGTACCGGTTCCAGCCGTCCATCCGCACGTTCTGGTAGATGAAGCGCGGCGTGATGCTGAACCGCTCGCTGGGCGCGAAGAGCACGGCGCCCCGGATGCCGGTGCGCGTGCCGGTGTTGACGTTGCGGTCCACCGAGAGATCGGGCTGCACCGCGTCCATGTAGCCGGCGAGGCGGTTGTAGTACACGGCCAGCCGGGCCGCGCTCTTCTCGCCGAGCGGCACGTTCGTACCGACCTTCACGTCGGCGCCACCGTCGCCGCCGTCGATCCAGCCACCCCCGACCTCCCCGAACGTGCTGTGCACGCCGAGCTCGGGCTGGTTGGTGATGTAGCGAACGGTGCCGGCAATGGAGCCGGAGCCGAACAGCGTCCCCTGCGGACCGCGGAGCACCTCCACGCGCGAGACGTCGAACAGGTCCAGGTCCGGCGTGAACAGCGAGAGGGAGATCGGCGTGTCGTCGAGGTAGACGCCCACCTGCTCCTTCACGCCGGGCTGGTCGCGCGCGATCTGGCCCGATGACGCGCCGCGCACGGTGATCTGGCTCTGCCCGGGCCCCAGGTTCTGCACGCTGAACCCGGCCACGTTGGCCGCGATCCCTTCCATGTTCTCCACGCCGCGCTCGCGCAGATCGCGCGCCGTCGGCGCCGCGATGGAGAAGGGGACATCGTGCAGCGTCTGCTCGCGGAGGGTGGCGGTGACGACGACCTCCCGGAGCGTCAGCGGCTCCAGCACGAAGTCGACCGCCGTCGCGCCTTCCACCCGCACGTCCGCGCGCGTGACCCTGCGGTAGCCGACGAGCGATGCGGAGACGGTGTACGCGCCGGGGGCGAGATCGGAGATGGCGTAGGCGCCGTCGGCCGCCGTCGTCGTGCTCCTCGTGGCGCCCGTCCCCGCTCTCGTGGCGGTGACCCTCGCCCCCTCGCGCGGCGCGCCGGTCGCGTCGCGCACCACACCGGTGATTCGACCGCTCGAGACTTGCGCGTGCGCGGCCGCGCCGGAGAGCGCGAGGGCCAGCGCGGCGGTGATGAAGCGGGTACCCGGACAGAGCATGGGAGGCCTCCCCCGCGTTGGAGATGGGCCCGCTGGTACGCTTCGAGTGCTCTGTTCGTTAGTGAGTTCTAATTATTTGTCAAGGGATCGCTCGGGATCTCGGACCAGCTCGCCACGAGATGAAGCTGGCCCGAGGCGGCCGGCGCGGCTCGGGCCGGCCGGACGGTCACAGGAAACGGAGCATTTACGCAGCGCGAGCCTGTAGCTCGTCCTGTCCGTTCTCCCGCCGAGATACCTGTGGCACCACCGGCTGGCGACGCGCGCGACCTCGATGTTGCACGCCGCCGGCGGCGGGGCCGACGTGGTCGTCGTTACTCCACGAGGTGCTGCTCGGGCAACGTGGATACCATCGGAGCAGGCAGGCGGCGGCATGGCGCTCATTGATCCGCGAGCGCTATGTTCACCGCGCGGCCCGGCCCCTCGGCCGCCTGACGACTCCTCCACTCCTCCCAGAGAACTCGGCGCGATGCCTCTCACTGCCCGCCGTTCGATGCGCGGCCGTCGATTCACTCGTCGCCGGTTCGCCATCGCCACGCTCTCCGGCCTGACCGCCTCCCTCGCCCTTCCCACGCTTCTCCTAGCCCAGGACGCTCCGGCCGCGAGCGACACCGTCGCGCATGGCGAGGATCCGTTGGCCTCGTATCACTGTCTCGACACGCTCTCGGCGAGCGCGATGCACCGAGTCGTCGCCTATCTCACGGCGGACGTCCCCGACACCAGCGCACGAGCGCTGCTCCCGCAGGCCGACCTCATCGCGCAGTCGGTCGCGGAGCAGCTTCGTGCCCTCGTCGGCGCGAGATCGGACTCGCTTCCGAGCGCCGAGCCCGCGCTGACGTGGCGCACTCTCGCGCGCGACGACTCGCGGCTGCTCGTCGTGACGGTGAACTGGAACGGCCAGATCGCCTGGCGCGGCGGGACGGACTCGTCGGCCGCCCCGCTCCTCGTGCGCGCAGCAGCCGCAGCCTATCCGCGCGGCACGGGCGCCGTGCTCTGGCCGGAAGGACTCGCTCGCGATTCGGCCGTCGTGCGGCTCCGGCTCCAGTTTCCGACGTTCGATCGGAGGGGTTGGGTGACCACGCCGCTGATGCGTCTCGGATTCCCGGTGTTCTCCATCCTGGAGCCCTGGCGTGAGCCGGTCCGTGCCGCTCGAGCGATCAAGGTCACGTACCCCATGCGAAGCGAGCGCGGGGGCGCGGAGGGAACGGTCATCCTGCAGTTCGTGGTCGACACCACCGGGCGCGCCGACCTCGCCACCGTGCGCGATCGCTGGACCTCCGACAAGCCGCGCCCCACCGGAAAGCTCGCGCGCTATTACCAGGACTTCGTCGACGCGGCACGTCACGCTCTCGCGAAAGCGCGCTACGAGCCGGCGCACATCGGCGGCTGCCTGGTCCCGGAGACGGTGCAGCAGCCGTTCGTGTTCCTCCAGCCGCGAGGGTGACGGCGGTACCGCGCCCCCGAGATGACAGACGTGCAGTGTCGCCGCCTCCGAACGGCCCGGCTCCGAGAGAAGCCGGGCCGTTCTCGCGTTCAGAAGGGATTTCGGAACGCGAACGGCATCGTCACGAAGGCGACAACCGGACAGCCGGCGATGCGTGCCGGCTGGAACCGCATCTTCGGGAGCACATCGAGCACGGCGGTCACGAAGTCCTGGTAACGGGCGCGCAGCACCTGTGCCGTTTCGACGATCGGCGTTCCGTCGGTGTCGACGTCGAAGGCGAGGAAGACGGTGTCTCCGATTCCCGCGCGCTCCTCCTTCCTCGGATAACGCGGGAAGGCATTGTCGGGTCGCGCCCATACGGGACGCTCGAGGATCCAGGTCGGTTGGGCGGCGACGAACAGCGGTGAGGAGGACACGGTGGAATCGCCGACCGCGCCCACGGAGAAGCGGACGCTCACGCTGTCCACCGCGACATCCTGCGGGAAGGGAGGGATCGCGTGCGCGGAGTCGAGGCTCCGTACCGCCTCGACGAGACGCGCATCGAGCTCCGGCGAGAGCGTCGAGGCGCTCACCCTGGGATTCTCGATGGTCCCGTCGCGCCGGAGGGTGGCGAGCACCTGGCCGTCGATCGCCAGCGTAACGGTATCGCGCCTGGCGCGCACGTGCTGCACCCCTTCGCGCACGGGCACGGTGAGCGGCGCCGGCGGGCGGAGGTGCTCCCTGAACCCCTCGAGCAGCATGGCCGCCCACGACTCGGGGAGCGCGTGCTCGGGCTCGATGGCCACCCGGCCGCCGATCGTGTCGACGCGAGATCCCACCGGCGGCTGCACCGCACAGCGGGAGCTGTCGGCGACGGGCGCGGCGGCGCTCTGCGCCAGAGCGGGAGCGGAGGAGGCGATGCTCGTCAGGACGCCGGCGAGCGTGGCGATAGTCAGGCGCATGGGGGAACGTGGGGGGGTAAGAGCCGACTGCATGTGTGGCGAAGATGCTCGCCGATGGCTCGACTCGCCAGGCACGGAGCGATTCGTGGCGCCGGTGCCGAACACGGTCGGTGGTGATGCCAGCGGAAACGCTCGCACATCGACGATCGTCGTTTAGTTATGCCAATACCTCGTCGAGTCGCGGCTGCGGTTCTCGTCGTGCTCACCTGCTCGGGCCTCGCGCCTGTCGCGGCGCAAGCTCAACACGACAGTGCGAGCACGCCGCCCGCCGACAGCGCGCGCCGCGCCGCCGCCCGGCCGCCATGGCAGTCGCGTGTGCGCTACGGCGGCGGCCCATCGGTCGGCGCGCCGCCATCGAGCTTCAGTGGAGCCGCCCCGCCGCCGCCCGAGCAGTGGTGCCTGGCGACAGACGGGCCAGGCGGTGGCGACATGTCGCCGCCCGGCACGAGCTGGAAGACGGTGAGCCGCGGTTGGCTGCGACAGGTGCTGACGGACACGACGGACTTCGGCACGACGTGGCGCGACGTGCTCGGCGGCGCACCGCGGATGACGTCCGCCGATAGCATCGTGGAAGTCACCGATGAGGAGACGTGTCGGGCGGCGGCGCAGCTCATCAATCGCGACCTGCTCGGCTGGCGAGTGGGCCCGCCGCCGGTCGTGGTGTTCCGTGTTCGAGAGTACCTGATCGCGTTCCCGTCGAACGCGCGGATGGGAGAGTGGGGCTTCGCCGTTGGATTGGGCACTGGCTCCGCGATCCGTGGCGTCGCCACCTGGTAAGTCGCGCGCCGTGCCGCGACCGTGCACTATCCACACGTCGACCACCTTCGCACATGCCCCGCTCTCTCCCACGCACGATTCTGCACGTAGCGGCGGTCGTGGTTCTCGCTGCCCCGGCAGCGACGGCGCAATCGGCCAGCGACTCCGCGCGCGCCGCTGCGCGCGAGCCCGTCCACGTGCTCGTGAGCCGGCGCGAGATGCGCGCCATCTTCCCTCCTGACACGGCGCGCGCCTGGGGATGGTCGGAGCGGCAGGAGCCGGGCTACTATCCACGCTACGCGTGGGGAGTGGACGTCGACGGGTTGGACGGCCCGCGCTTTCTCGAGGTGAGCATCGACCGCACGGAGCCCGTGGCGCGGACCTTCCCCTCTCTCGAGCGCCTCATCGAGGAGGCGCTCGCCGGAATCTGCACGAATGGGATGATTGCCCAGTGCATCGATTCCGGGATGCACGCGACCGTCGTGCGTGGCCACGTCGTGCTCACGCTCCGGGACAGCGCGCGGATCGCACGCCTCTTCGGCCTTCGCCCCGCATTCGTTCACGTCTGGCGGCACCGCCCGGAGGAGACGGATGCCGATGCGATCTCCCCGGATAGCGTGCCCGTGTTGTATGTGGCGCCACAGATCCCGATCCCCGATTCCGCCACGTACGCCGACGCGACCCGCTCGCGGCGTCGTTACGTGGCGAGCATCACCCACATCTCCCGTTACGTCGGTGGGGGCGGAAGTGCGTGGGCGCCGCTCTGGCTCGTGGTCGGCGACTCGGCGGGGATGTTCCTCGACGAGATGCGCTGTATCCACGATCTCTGCTCCGGCGGCTCCACGCCGCTCAGCGACTCGGGATGGACCATCCTCGACCCGCGCGTGGCGCGCCTGCACCCCGCCGTGCCGGCCGTCATCCACCGCGGCAGACTCGGCGTCGTCGTCTTCGCCGTCAGCCGACCGACCACGTACGTGAAAGCGCTGCGCCCCGGCCGCACGAAGCTCCGCGTGGTCGGGGTGCACGGTATCTCGGACACGGCCGCGAGCTCGCGCCCTCCGGGGAATGTGCTCGAGCGCGAGATCGTGGTCACGCGCCCGATCGGCCGCGTCGCGATCACCCCGCGACCAGACACTGTGCGAGCGGGTGAGTCCTTCACCCTGCGCGTGCGCGTCGTGGACCGCGCCGGCCGGGAGATCCAGCACCTACCAGTGAGGCTCGAGGTGCTGGACGGCGACGACCGCCAGGCGGACGACGCCTCCGTACCAGTGTCGCTGACGCTCCGCTCACCAGGACGCACGCGCATCGTGGCGAGCCTGGGCGCGCACGCCGACACCCTGGCGGTGACCGTGTTGGACTCGCTGACGCCCAGGCCGCGCTCACGTTGACCTGGGCACCGCGCTCACCGCCCCGCCTTGTCCTCCCCCGCCCACGTCCCCCCCACCGCCTTGTACACCGCCACCAGCGCCGTCGCCGCGTCGGTGCGCCCGCGCACGAGCTGGTTCTCCGCGTCGAGCAGCGTGCGCTCGGCGTCGAGCACCTGGAGGAAGTCGCTCACCCCCTCCTGGAACCGCAGCCGCGCCAGCTCGGCGGCGCGCTCGCTGGCGCTCGCCGCGTCGGCCAGGCTCGCGAGCCGCGCCCGCGCCCGGTCGTACGCCACGAGCGACGTCTCCACCTCCCCCAGCGCGCGCTGCACGGTGGACGTGTAGGCCGCGCGCGCCGCCTCGGCGCGGGCGCGCGACTCGTCCACGCGCGCGTGCACGCGCCCGAAATCGAGGAACGACCACGTGACGCTCGGGCCGATGAAGAAGCGCGTGGCGCCGCTCCCGTCGAGCGAGTCGATCGCGGTCGCGGTGCGCCCGACGCTCGCCGCCACGCTGAACCGCGGCAGGTACGCCGCCTCCGCCGCTCCGATGAGCATGGTCTGCGCGGCGAGCGTGCGCTCGGCGCTCACCACATCGGGGCGCCGCGCCACGAGGAGCTGCGGCGTCCCCACGTGCACGGTCGCCGGGAGCGGCGGCAGGTCGGCGGCAGTCGTCACCTCCGGCGGCAGCGACTCGGGGGAGCGGCCGAGGAGGGTCGCGATCCGGTACTGATCGCCGGCGATCGCCGTCTCGATGAGCGGGATCGCCGCCTCGGTGGTGCTGAGCTGCGCGCGGGCGCGCGCGGTGTCGAGCGCCGTTCCCTTCCCCGCGCCCAGCCGGTCCTGCGTGAGCGCGAGCGTGTGCCGCTCGTTCTCGGCGTTGCGCTGCGCGACGGCGAGCTGCGCCTGCGCGCCGCGCAGCTCGAGGTACGTGCGCGCCAGCTCGGCGGCGAGCGTCACCTGCACGTCGCGCACGTCCTCCTCCGCCGAGCCGACGAGCGCCTGCTGCGCGCCCACGGTCTTCCGCACGCGGCCGAAGACGTCGAGCTCCCACGACGCGTCGAAGCCCGCGTCCCACAGGCTCTGCTCGCGGAGCGCGGAGGAGACGCCGGGGAGCTCCGCCTGCGCGAGCCGCTGGTGGCTGAAGCCGCCCGACGCGGTGATCGTCGGCGCGAAGTCGAACGCCGCGAGCCGGTGCGAGGCGCGCGCATCGCGCAGCCGCGCCTCGGCCACGTGCACGTCGGGGTTCGCGCGCAGCCCTTCCTCGATCAGATGGATGAGCGTGCTGTCGCCGAGCTCGTTCCAGAACGGCGACTGGAGCGGCGTGGCGGAGATGGTCGACGTCGCGGCATCGCGGCGCATGCGCGCCGCCACGCCATCGCTCCCCCCCGACCCCGGCACCGCCGAGTCGACCGATGCGGCCCGCGCGCCGACGGAGTCGGGCGCCGCCACGCGGGCGGCGGCCGGCGTCGAGTCCAGCGCCTGGTACGCCGGCGCCACGTTCACCACGGGCGCGTGGTACGACGGCCCCACCGTGCAGGCACCCGCCACCACGGTCGTCATCACGATCGCGAGCCGGAGCGCGGGCCTCGCGGCGGCGCGCGATCCGCTCGATCGGAGGAGGTCAGACATGCGTCACCTCCTCCCGCTCGATCGCCGGCGGCACGATGGACGCGGGGGCCTCCTCGCGCGTCACCTTCCGGCGCGCCACCAGGCTTCGCACCACCACGTAGAACACGGGCGTGAGCAGCAGCCCGAAGAACGTCACACCGAGCATCCCTGAGAACACGGTCACTCCCATCGCGTGCCGCATCTCGGCGCCCGCGCCGCGGGAGACGACGAGCGGCACGACGCCCATGATGAACGCGAACGAGGTCATGAGGATCGGCCGCAGGCGGATCCGGCTCGCCTCGAGCGC
>CAMLEQ010000100.1 GCA_946479015.1 uncultured Gemmatimonadota bacterium
TCGCCTCGTCGCCGTGGGCCTTCATCGAGCCCTGCACCATCTTCGCGCCCCCGGGGCCCCACGCCGATGTGGCCGGAGCGGTGTACGCGCTGGGGTTCGAGAACCGCGGCTCGGAGCCCGTCACCGTGGGGGTCGCGATCGAGGGGGTGCTCGGCCACCGGCAGCTCCGCGTTCGCAGCGCGCGCCCCGCCGACGATGCGCACCGCGTGGTCGCCGCGGCCGATGACGTGATGGTGCTCGAGGGGAGCGCGCAGCCCGGTCTCGCGGCGCTCGCCGTGGCCGCCGACGGCGAGGCGCGCGTGGAGCTCACCGAGAGCGATGCGCCCGTGTTCACCCTGCGCCGCGAGCTCCTGGTGCCGGCGGGGGAGCGCGTCGGCACCGCCTTCTACATCGCCGCCGGCCCCGAGCGCGACGGCGCCGAGGCCACCGTGGCCGTGATGCGCCGCCGCGGGTGGAGCGAGCTGCTCACGCTCACCCGCGATGCGCTCCAGCAGCTCGAGCAGACCGTGGGGCACGACGGCATCGACCGGCTCATCAACCGCAACCTCCTGTTCGCCTACTTCTACGGCGCGGGACGCGCGCTCGACGATGCGCATTACTATCTCGTGCGCTCGCGCGCGCCGTGGAACGGGCACGGCGTGACCATCCGCGACTGGGCGGCGCTCGCGTGGACGCTCCCCGCCGTGCAGCTCGCGGACGGCGCGCTCGCGCGCGAGCTCCTGCTCCGCATGTGCGAGCTCCACGGCTACGCGCCCGGCAACGGCGTCCACTACCTGGACGGCACGCTCTTCGAGCCCGGCTTCTCCCTGGAGGGGGTGGCGTCGTTCGCCATCGCCACCGACCGCTACATCCGCGACACGGGCGACGACCGGATCGTGGAGGAGCCGGTGATCGCGGACACCCTGTACGCGTCGTGGGACGATCTCTCGGAGCGGCGCGACGAGCACGTGCCGTTGTACACCACCGAGGTGACGCTCTCCGGCGTGCCGGCGCCGCACCCCTTCACGCTGCACGGCAACGCCGTGGTGGCGCAGGCGCTCGACGTCCTGCGGCGCACGCTCGACGAGGAGACCTCGCGCGAGGTGGAGGACCCGGACGCGGTGCGCGCGGCGCTGCGCCGGCACTTCGCCGTGGAGCGGGAAGGGAAGGTCACCTTCGCCTCGTCCATCGATCTGGCCGGCCGCGCCGACGCGGCCGAGGATCCCGCCGCGTCGGCGTACTGGCTCCCGCTGTACGAAGCCGTGGAGCGCTACGACTCGGTGTACCGCCGCACCGTGCGCGGGGTGGGCGCGGAGGCGCGCTCCCTGGCGCAGCAGTGCGCGCGCCTCATGGGCCCTGACGCCGGCGCGGTGCTCCAGTGGCTTCGCCGCGCGCCGCTCGACAACGGGATCGCCGCCGAGCTGGTGGACGCGGACGGGCGAGCGGTCGCGAACGGTGGCGATGCGGCGCTCGCCGGGCTCCTCGCGTGGAGCGTGTGGTACGCCGTCCACGCGCTCGGCGTGCATCCATGAGCGAGCGGGAGGTCCGGGCGCTCTTCGCGCGCGCGTACGGTGGGGAGCCTTGCGTGGTGGCCTCGGCACCGGGGCGCGTGAACCTCATCGGCGAGCACACGGACTACAACGGCGGCGAGGTGCTCCCCATCGCCATCGCGCGCCGCACCTGGGTGGCGGCGCGGCGCGGGACGGGCGAGCGCTCGCGCGCCGTCTCCGCGGCGGAGCGCTCGCCAGGCGAGTTCGACGCGCGCGAGCCCGTGCGCACCGGCGCCTGGTGGGACTACATCGCCGGCGTGGTGTCGGAGATGGAGCGGCGCGGCCTCGTCGCTCCGCCCGCGGAGGTCGCGGTGTGGAGCGACGTCCCGCTCGGGGCGGGGCTCAGCTCCTCCGCCGCGCTCGAGGTGGCCACGACGCTCGCGCTGCTGGCGCTCGCTGGCGTCGCCGCCGAGCGTCGTGAGGCGGCCCTGCTCGCGCACCGCGCGGAGTGCGAGTTCGTCGGGCTCGCGGTGGGCATCATGGATCAGTTCGTGTCCGCGCTCGCGCGACCGGGGCACGCGCTGCACGTCTGGTGCGACACGGGCGCGGTGGAGCACGTGCCGATGGGCGAGTCGGTGCTGATCTTCGACACCGCCGTCCCGCGCGCGCTCCGGGGATCGGAGTACTCCACGCGGAGCGCGGAATGCGAGCGGGCGCTCGCGCTGCTCAGGCGGCGGTACCCCGAGCTGCCGTCGCTCGCCGCGGTCTCGCCGGAGGAGCTGTCCGGCGTGACCCTCCCCGAGCCGCTCCTGCGCAGGGCGCGGCACGTGAGCGAGGAGACGCATCGCGTCCGCCGCATGGTGGAGCGGCTCCGCTCCGGCGCGCCGGTGGATGGATCGCTGCTGATCGCATCGCACGAGTCGCTGCGCGACTTGTACGACTGCTCGTCGCCGGAGCTCGACTGGTTCGTGGCGCGCGCGATGCGCGCCCCGGGCGTGCGCGGGGCGCGGCTCACGGGGGCGGGGTGGGGTGGGTGTGCCATCGCGGTGGGCGACGAGGACGCGCTGCGCGCGGCGGCGCCGGCGATCGCCGCCGAGTACGAGGGCGCGTTCGGCCGTGCGCCACGCTGGTGGATCACCGCGGCCGCCGCCGGCGCGTCCGTGGCCGGAGAGGGTGCGAGCGGCGGAGCGTGACGGGTCGGGGGAGGGCGGGGCGGTATCGCGCGGCCGATGCGCGGTCAAGCCCCCGGTACGGGTTCGGCCGATCTTTCCGAACCGGCCGCGGTCGGCTACTGTTACTCGCCACATTTTTCCATTCCGTACGTCCCGCAGGCGCCCCACCCGCCGCACGCGGGGCTCCGAGGCACGTCAGCTCCCACTCGCCGCCGCGCCCCCGTCCCCGGGGGCGCTCCCGTTCTCGCTCAGGAGGATGCCCATGAGGCTCGATCGTGTTGCATGGTGTTTCGCGGTCCTGGCGTGCGCTGCGCCGGCGACCGCCCTGGCGCAAGGGTTCGAACTCAACGAGATCGGCACGTGCGCCACCAGTCGCGGCCAGTCCGTGACCGGCGCAACGTGCAACGATCCCTCGGTGATCTACTGGAACCCCGGAGCGACGACCACGCTGCCCGGGTGGAGCGCGTACGCGGGGCTCGCCGCCATCGCCGTGGGCGGCAACTTCACCGCCGACATCACGAAGAACGTGTACGCCGGATCGGTGCCGGTGTCCTTCCCCCCGCACCTGTTCGTGAACTACACGTCCAAGGACAGCCGTTGGGCCGTGGGGCTCGGCGCGTACGTGCCGTACGGCCTCACGTCGCAGTGGCACGCCGACTTCCCCGGCCGCTTCTCGGCGCAGAAGGCGGCACTCGCCAGCGTCTACATCCAGCCCAACATCGCGTACCAGTTCGCGAAGGGGTGGTCGGTGGGGGGCGGCCCGATCTTCGGCCACTCCACCGTGCAGCTCCGGCAGTCGCTCGATCTGGCGCAGCAGTTCGCGGCGCCGGGGGTGACCTTCGGGATGCTCGGCATTCCGGCGGGCACCGAGTTCGCACGCGCGAAGCTCGAGGGGAGCGCCAACGCGTGGGGATTCAACGTGGGCATCCACGGGCAGCTCACCCCCGACTGGCAGGTGGGCGCGCGCTACCTGTCGCAGCTCAACTTCAAGTACGACGACGCCGACGCGACGTTCACGCAGTCGCTCACGAACCTGGTGGTGCCCGGCGGCAATCCGCTCGGAGTCCCCGGTGGGACGCCCCTCGACGCCGTCCTGAGCGCCGAGTTCATGAACGGCGGTCCGCTCACGAAGCAGAAGGTGTCCACCCGCATCAAGCATCCGGCGCAGTTCGAGGTGGGGCTCGGCTACACCGGCTTCACCAGCACCACCCTCTCCGCCGACTTCCAGTGGGCGCAGTTCTCCGTGTTCGACAAGCTCCCGGTCGACTTCCACGGACCGGCGGCAGCGTCCAGCCGCACGCTCATCGAGGACTACAACAATTCGTGGTCCATCCGCGCCGGGATCGAGCACGGCTTCGCGAGCGGGATCAAGGGGCGCGCGGGGTTCACCTACGTGAAGTCGCCGGCGCCTGACGAGACGGTGACGCCGCTCCTTCCCGACCAGGACCGCCGCAACTACGCGCTCGGCCTCGGGATCCCGATGTCCCCGCGCTTCACGCTGGACGCCGGCTACCTGCACGTGGACACCAGCGGGCGGCGCGGCCGCCTCGTGGAGCGCACGTCGGAGAGCCAGACCGCCGAGGAGCTGAACTCGGGGTTCTACAGCCTGAACGCCAACATCTTCTCGCTCAGCCTGCGCGCGAACTTCTAACGCCATGCGAACGACACGGGAGACCCACCGCATGATGCGCAACAAGATTCTCGCCGGTGGCGCGGCCGCGCTCCTCTGCTCGGCCCTGCTCACGGCGTGCAGCGACACCAAGGACCTCGTGACCCAGCCGCCCCCGGCGGATCCCCTGTTCACGAGCTACGTCGCGCTGGGGAACAGCATCACCGCCGGCTACCAGTCCGACGGGATCAACGACTCCACGCAGCAGCAGAGCTACGCGAATCTCCTGGCGCAGCGCATGGGGACGCCGTTCGTGATGCCGCTGCTCGCGAAGCCGGGGTGCAAGCCGCCGATCGACACGTTCACGACGCAGCACCGCGTGGGCGGCGGGACGAACACCACCTGCGCGCTGCGCTCGGATGTGGCCGGCGTGCCGGTGATCAACGACGTGGCGGTGCCCGGCGCGAACGTCTTCGACCTCACGGACGCGGCGGGGTCGGCCGGGAACACCCTCACGACGCTCATTCTCGGCGGCAAGACGCAGGTGCAACGCGCGCTCGATGCCAATCCCACGTTCGTGAGCGCCTGGATCGGGAACAACGACGTGCTGGGGCCCGCGTTGGCGGGCGTGCTCGTCGCGGTTCCGAACGTCTCGCGCGGCGTCACGAGCGAGGCCAACTTCGAGAAGTACTACGCGAAGGCGATCAGTGGGCTCCAGGCCGCACCGTCGCTGCGGGGCGGGGTGCTCATCGGCGTCGTGAACGTCACCGGCGCGCCGATCTTCTTCAGCTCCGATCTGCTCTTCTCTCCGCAAGTGAAGGGGGCGATCGACGCGGTCGCCGGGACCACGGTCACGGTGGACACGAGCTGCACGCCGGGCGTGGGCTCGCTCATCAATTTCGCGGTGGTCGGGGCGATCCGCGCCGGAACCGCGCCCGACACGATCGCCTGCCACGCCATCCAGAACCATCCGCAGCTCCTGGGGCAGCTGTACGTGCTGGACGCGACGGAGGTCGCGGCGGTGACCAGCGCGGTGAACGGCTACAACGCGTACATCCAGGCGAAGGCGGACAGCCTGGGGTGGGCGTACGTGGATCCGAACCCCGCGCTCGCGCAGCTGCGCGCGAACAACCTGATCCCGCCGTTCCCCGACCTCGCGAATCCGACGAAGCCGTTCGGCGACTACATCTCCCTCGATGGCGTGCACCCCGCGGCTGCGGCGCACCAGCTCGTCGCCGGGATGATCGCCGCAGCGATCGACGCGAAGTACGGCACGCACATCGGCGGCGGCACTCCCTGACCGCAACACGGCTCGGCCTTCGAGCGAACGACGCGCGGGGCGCGATCCGACCGGATCGCGCCCCGCGTGCATCGGGAGCGGTGCGTCGCCACGCGCCACCGCGCACCACCGCGCGTCCCCTTGTCGCCCCGTCGGCCTCGGGCTACTTTATCCGTGACGCGGGAATAGCTCAGTTGGTAGAGCACAACCTTGCCAAGGTTGGGGTCGCGGGTTCGAGTCCCGTTTCCCGCTCTTCACGCGGCAGGTAGCACACGGGAGCGGTCGCTCGGCGGCCCGCTCCCGTTCTCGCATCGCGGCCCGGGTGGCGAAACGGCAGACGCGGGGGACTTAAAATCCCCTTCCCGCAAGGGAGTGCGGGTTCGATCCCCGCCCCGGGCATCGCAGCTGCGCAGCATCCGACGATGCGCCGTGCGAAGACGTCGATGTCGCCGGCGACGTGGACGAACCACCGCCACGTCGCCAGCGACGTGCGACGCGCCACCCCGAGCTGGCTCGATCCCTCCGCCCCGCACGCGCGCAGCACGATCGCGCGGTGGCGCCCTCGCGTCATCGAGATGCGGTGGTCAGCGTCCGTCGCCCGCGTGCCTCGCCCGGCACGCCCTCGCCGAGCCCCCGGCGCTCGACCGTATCTCGCCGTCACCGGTGCGTTGGATCGGCCTGTCAGCGCTGGACGCCTCCCGGGAACACGGCGCCGTTCACACGCATCAGACCTATCGATGGCGGCGTCGCGATCCGGACGGCGAGGCCAGAACTGCGTGAAGGAGAATCGAACGGCATGTCAGGACAACGCTTCGGGGTCGGTATCGTCGGGTTGCAGCCGGGGAGGAGCTGGGCCGCGCGAGCTCACGTTCCCGCGCTGCGTGCGCTCTCGGACACCTTCCAGATCGCCGGTGTCGCCAACACGAGCAGGGCCAGCGCCGAACGGGCCGCGGCCGCGACGGGGATATCGAGAGCCTTCACCGACGTCGCCGAGCTGGTCGCGGCGCCGGAGGTCGACATCGTCACCGTCGCGGTGAAGGTGCCTCATCACCTGGAGATCGTGAAGGCGGCAATCGAAGCGGGCAAACACGTCTATTGCGAGTGGCCGCTCGGCAACGGGCTGGCGGAGACCGAGGAATTGGCCGCGCTCGCGCGGGCGAGAGGAGTCCTGGGTGTGGTCGGAATCCAGGCACGTGTCGCTCCGGAGATCGAGTACTCGAGACAGCTGATCGCGGACGGCTTCGTCGGCGACGTGCTGTCGACCACGCTGGTGGCGCGCGGCGGCGCCTTGCAGGGTGGCGGCGCCATCCCCGACAAGAAGACCTGGGCCTATCTGCTGGACCGTTCCAATGGCGCCACCTTGTTGACGATCCCGGTGGGGCATACGCTGGCGGCGCTCCGGGACGTGCTCGGCGAAGTGGCGGAGGTCTCCGCGGTCCTCGCCACCCGGCGGACCACGGCGCTCGTGGCCGATACCGGGGAGACGCTACCCGTGTCGGCGCCGGACCAGGTGCTGGTCAGCGGCGTCCTCGCCAACGGGGTCCCCCTTTCGCTGCATTTTCGCGGTGGCACGTCGCGCGACGGCCACGGCCTGCTCTGGGAGATCAACGGCACCGAAGGCGACATCCGGATCTCGGGTCCCTCCGGCCAGACTCAGATGGTGCGGCTCACCCTCGAGGGCGCGCGCGGTAGGGAGAAGACATTCCGGCCGCTGGAGGTCCCCGCCTCCTACCGTTCCGGCTGGCCCGAGGACGTGGAATCGGGAAACGTGGCCCGCGTCTACGCGAGGATGGCGCGGGATCTGCGCGAGGGTACCCGCACGGCGCCGAGCTTCGACGACGCGGTCGCCGTGCACCGCGTCATCGAAGCGATCGAGAGAGCCGCCGAGCGCGGAGCTCGCACCGCGCCCTGAGATTCCCTCGGTGCCTTCGTTCGTGCCGCGCGCTCAGCGCTCGGGTGTGGTGCCGTCGGCCGTCTCGACCTCGCCGCCGCTTCCACCCTCGAGGAGCGCGCGGCCGGCGCGCTGGTACACCGCACGCACGTAGCGCTCGCACCTGGCGCCGCGCGTGCACCCGTTGTAGCGGCGCAGCGCGGCGGAGAGCGTCGAGGTCTCATCGAGCGCGATGCGCAGCACGCGCGTGCCGAAGCACACGTTCACATCGGGATCGGTGAGATCGCTGCCGCAGTCGTGGATGTCGTGCTTCCACCCCTTCCACACCTGCATCACGCCTACCGCGCTGCCGCGCGGCGACTTCGCATCGAGATCGAGGTCGGGATTCTCGACGCCGATGATCCCCACGACGAGCAGCGGATCGAGCCGCTGTTCGCGTGCGTGCCGCACGATGGATGGCGCCACGCGCTCGGCGCGCTCGCGCGGTGCGCCGTTGGCCACGAGCATGCGCGCGATGGCGACGACCTGGTCGCGCTCCCCATTGGCGTCCGCGTCGCGGGATGGCGTGTCGATGTGCCCCACATCGACGGGAGCGGGCGGCGCGGGGCGCGCGGTCACGGGAGCGACGGCGGGTGCGCCCGAGCCGCGCCCGATGGATGGTGTGGCGCGTGGATGCGCGGTGGCACAGCCGACGGCGCCGAGCAGCGCGGCCGCGGGAAGAAGCGCCATCGCGCGAGCCATGTGCGGTCCCTTCATCGGATCTCCTGGTTCGTCTCCTTCGACGACGACACCGCGGCGGGCGGCGTCACCAACTGACCGGCCGATCAGTGATGCCGCGCGAGTCGCGCGGCGAGCAACCGCTGAAGCGCCGCGGCGTTGCTGATCTCTCCGGCGCGCGACGCGTACAGCAGCGTCACGCGTCCGCGACGGGCGCGGCGCACCAGCTCGTCCAGCGCCTCGCGCGCCTCCGGGGCCTCCAGCTCGCGTGCGTACCGGCGCTGGAACTCCTCCCACTTCGCCGGATCGTGCGCGTACCACTTCCGCAGCGCGTCGCTGGGAGCGACGCGCTTCTCCCACGCATCCAGGTGCGCGGCCTCCTTCTTCAGGCCGCGCGGCCAGAGCCGCTCCACGAGCACTCGCCACCCGTCGTCGGGCGCTGGCGCATCGTAGACGCGCTTCGTCACCACCATGGGCCCTCCGGATCGGCCGCTGAGCTCCCCGCACGACGCGTGCCTGGCGCATCCTGCGGTTTCGCTCGGTGTGCGACAGAGATACACTCCAGGCGCTCGCATCGGGAGGTGAGGCATGCGTGGGGAGTCGGGGGCCGGTGACGAGGACGCCCTCGTGCGCGCGCGCGCGCTCGTGCTGCAATACGGGTGGAACGCCACGGCGTACCAGATCATCAACCCCGGGATCGCCCTCTGGTTCGCCGCACGCGGCGACGCGGTGGTGGGGTTCGTGCGGCGGCACGGCGTGCGCGTGGTCGCCGGCGCGCCCGTCTGTCATCGCGACCGCTTGGGGGAGGTGGCGGAGGAGTTCGAGCGCGATGCGCGGCGCGCGGGAGATCGCGTCTGCTACTTCGGCGCCGGCGAGCGGCTCCAGGAGGTGTACAGCGGCGATCCGGCGCACAGCCTGGTGGGACTCGGCGCGCAGCCGAGCTGGAATCCGCGCGCGTGGGCGGCGATCATCGCGCGGCGCGCGTCGCTGCGCGCGCAGCTCAATCGCGCGCGCAACAAGGGGGTGAGCATCGCGCGCTGGCCGGCGCGGCGCGCGCACCGCGACCCGTCGCTGCGCCGCTGCCTCGACGAGTGGCTCGACACGCGCGGACTGCCGCCCCTCCACTTTCTCGTGGAGCCGGAGACGCTGGAGCGCCTCTTCGACCGCGAGGTGTTCGTCGCCGAGCGCGCGGGGCGGCCGGTGGGATTCCTCGTGGCGTCGCCGATCCCCGCGCGCCGCGGATGGCTCATCGAGCAGATCGTGCGTGGGCGCGGCGCCCCGAACGGCACCGCGGAGCTGCTCATCGATGCGGCGATGCGCGCCGTGGCCGTGGAGGGCGCGGAGTACGTCACGCTCGGCCTCGCGCCGCTCTCGCGACATTCACGCTTCGGCGACGCGCGCAGTCCGGCGTGGCTGCGCCTCCTCCTCCGCTGGGTGCGCGCGCACGGGCGGCGATTCTACAACTTCGAGGGGCTCGATGCGTTCAAGTCGAAGTTCGAGCCGCAGGCATGGGAGGAGATCGTGGCCATCTCCTACGGGCGGCGGTTCCCGCCGCGCGCGCTCTACGCCATCGCCGCCGCGTTCGGCGGACGCTCGCCGGTGACGCTCCTCGCGAAGGCGGTGTGGAAGGGGGCCCGCCAGGAGGCGCGGTGGATGCGCGCGAGGATCGAGCACGGCGGGCGCTGACCGTGCGGGATGCGGGACGCGGTGCGCGGGACTCGCGGCTCGGGACGCGGTGCGCGCAACGCGGGTGGAACGATGCGACCACGGGGTGGAGCGCGGTCGCGCGCTCCACCCCGTGGTCGTTCACTGAGGCCGCCGAGATCAGAAGGGGATCTCGTCGCTCCCGAGCGTCGCCGGCTCGGCCTCGGGCGCCGCGGGTGCGGCTGGCGCGTCGGCGTCACCCTTCGCGGCGCGGGTGCCCGGCTTCGGCGGCCAGATCACGCCGTCGCAGTTCCGGTCGCGGCACTTGAAGTCCGGCGCCTTCGGGTTGCGCTTCCCGAGCCGGTTGTCCCACATCCGGCCGCCGCACTTGGGGCAGGGGGGAACGTCGCTCGCGATCGGCGCCCGCTTGAACTTGAGCGCCGGCTGCTCCTCGCCCTGCGGCTCGCTCGCCGGCGCCGCCTCGCCCTCGTCCCCCGTCCCCGTGGGAGCCGCGGCGCTCGCGCCCGAGGCGCGCGCCTGGCGACGGTCGTGGGCGGCCTGCGGGTCCTCGAGCGGCTTGGCGTACTTGCCGTCGCCGTCCATCGCGACCCAGTTCACCCCCATGGCGTACAGCTCGTGCCCGATGCCGAAGCGCACGGCCACGCGCTTGAACGCATCCGTGGAGGCCTGCTTGTAGTCCTTCCCCGTCCCCACGTCCTCGCGCACGACGCCGAGGATCTGCAGCCGCGCCTTGAAGGCGCAGCGGTTCTGTCCGGGGAGGGACTCGTCATCGCCCTCGATGGGCGGCATGAGCTCCAGGGTGAGGTTCCACTCGCCCGGGACCACGCTGTCGAGGCGCTCGCGAACGGTGTTCGCGTCGATGTAGGAAACGAACCGCGCGAAGAATCGGCCGTCGCGCATCACGGGGCGGCCATCCTGCCGCCAGGCGGTCACACCAGGGGGAAGCGGGGCAGCCAGCTTGGCCCACACATCCGTCGTCTGCTCGCGCTGAGCTTCGTGTCTCGCAATCATGTCCAGTCCAACCTATCTCGTCAGAGTCACGTGCTTCTCGTGCCTTCGGACCGCGGCGAC
>CAMLEQ010000101.1 GCA_946479015.1 uncultured Gemmatimonadota bacterium
CGCTTCGCCTCGTTGTACTGCTGCTGGGTGGTGGCGACCGTCCCCTCCTGGTTCAGCCGCTGCGTCTCGAGCGTGGTCTTGAGGCTCACCAGCGCCGCTTCCGCCGCGCTGAGCTGCTGCTCCGCGGAGAGTGCCTCGAGCTGCACGTCGGGGTTGCTCATCTCGAGGATGAGCGTGTTCGCCGTCACCTTCTCACCGGGGCGGACGTGGATCTTCTCCACGCGCCCGCCGGTCACCGCCGAGAGGTAGAGGATCTGCTCCGGGACGAGCGTCCCCGGGCCGCGGACCTGCCGCACCATCTCCCCCTTGCGCACGGTGTCGATCCAGAGCGTCCCCCGGTCCACTGAGGGGGCCGCGGGCTCGAGACGTCCCAGCGCGGCCGTCACGATGACGATGCCCACGACGGCGGCACCGCCGACGATCCAGCGACGTCGCTTGCTCTTGGGCTCGCGGGGAATGTCCAAGTGACCTTGCTCCTGACTCGGTGGTGTGGAGATGATGCGGGAATCCGGCGGTCCCTAAGACAAGAGCCGTGCCGCGTCAGGCGTCGATGAAAGTCGCTGCCGTTCAATGAGTTGTACGGATCGCCCCGGCCCGGGTTTCAGCGGGGCGTGGCCGGTTGTGGGAATGCCCGTCCCAGGATCGGACACCAGGCCCCCGCCCGCGGCCTGGCGGGCTGCGCGGTTGCGCCCGGCGGGGATCGGGCGAGATTGCCGGTGTCGGCCGTCGTGCCGGCTCCCCACAGCAAAGGAGTGGACCCGTGCCTCACGCCCGCCGCGCCGCCGTCGTCGCTCAGCTCTTCGGGCTCGCGCTCGCGCTCGCCGCCGCCCCGGCTTCGGCGCAGCAGGGCGGGGATGCGCCGGTGCGCGTGTGCGTGGGCGGCGACGTGACGCTCGGCACCAATCTGGACACCACGTGGGCGGTGACGGCGTCGCATCATGCACGCCGCCCCGTGCGCGCGCTCCCCGATCCGCGGCGGCTCGTGGCGCCGCTCGAGCCGCTGTTCGCCGATGCGGCGGTGGTGCTGGTGAACGTGGAGGGGGCGATCGGCGACGGTCCCGCACCGGCCAAGTGCCCGCCGGATGCGCACGGCTGCTTCGCGCTCCGGCAGCCTCCCGCCGCGGCGCAGGCGATCCGGTCGCTCTCGCGCGACGGGGAGGTGGTGGGCAATCTCGCCAACAACCATGCGCGCGATGCCGGCGTGGAGGGGTTGCGGGAGACGGCGACGCGCCTCGGGGGGGCGGGGGTGCACGTCACCGGCGCGGACACGCTCCCCACGCTGGTGGTCACGCCGCGCGGCGACACGGTGGCGATCCTCGGCTTCGGCACGGGGAGCGGCCCCGACTCGCGCGACCTCGACGCCGTGCGGCGCCACGTGGCGCGCGCGGCCGCCGCCTATCCGCGCCTGGTGGTGACGATGCACCTCGGGGCCGAGGGGCGCGCCGCGCTCCGCACGCGCGACACGATGGAGCTGTACCTCGACGAGAAGCGGGGGAACCCGGTGGCGTTCGCGCACGCGGCGGTGGAGGCGGGCGCGCGGCTGGTGGTGGGGCACGGTCCGCACGTGCTGCGCGGCGTCGAGTGGCGCGACGGGGCGCTCATCGCCTACTCGTTGGGGAACCTCGTCACGTACGGGCCGTTCTCGCTGCGAACGCCGCTCGACCGCGGAGGGATCCTCTGCGCGTCGCTCGACGACTCCGGACACGTGAGCGATGCGGTGCTGCGTCCCACGCGGCAGCGCCCTCCCGGCTGGGTGAGCGGCGATCGCGGCACGCGCACCCTCGCGATGGTCGACTCGCTGAGCCGGCTCGATTTTCCGGGGAGCGCCGCCACGTTCGTCATCGAGGGCGCGATCGGGCGTCCGCGACGGAACGGGCGGCGCTGAGCGGCGCCGCACGCGGGGCGCCCCGAGAGGGGAGGATCAGCTCGCGGAGTCGGCGGGGACGAGCGCGCCGGTGCTGTCCACCAGCACGATGCGGCGGGCGCCGCGCCACGGCTTGATCCCCGCGGCCCTGGGGCGCAGCAGGTTCGTCTCGATCACGCGCCCCGCCTTGGTGCTCGCGTGCACCATGCGCCCGTTCCCCACGTAGATCCCGATGTGCGAGATCCGCTTCCCGCGCCCGAAGGTGACCAGGTCGCCGGGGAGGAGGCGCGAGGTGTCGCGGGGGACTGCGCGTCCCACCGCCGCCTGCTGCGCCGCGGTGCGCGGGACGGAGATGTGGAGCGCGGCCACGATGTACTTCACGAGCCCGCTGCAGTCGAACCCTCGCTTCGGGTCTTCGCCGCCGAACACGTAGCGCTTCCCGACCTGCGCGCGCGCGAGCGCCACGATCGAATCGCGGAGATCGAGCGCCGAGCGGCTGAACGCCGCGAACGGCTTCCGTGCCGTGGGGTCGGATGCCTCGTAGCCGGGCGCCTCGCGAGCGCCCTCCTGCGCCTTCGCCACCCTCGGGATCACCGCGAGCGCGCAGATCACGAGCATGCGAACCAGCGATCGGCGCATCAGGAGACTCGCGAGGGTGGCGTGAGAGGCATGCGGTATCCGCGTGAGGTGTTCGAATCAGGACGACCGGCGGTCGGTCGAGCAACCGCGGCTGGCGGCCGCGAGCGTTCGGCGACGCACGTTAGTCCGGCGCCCGGAGGGCGTCAAGCGACGGGAACGCCAGGATCGTGCCGGCCAGCCACACCCCTCCCATGATCGCGCCGCCGATGACGTCGGACGGCCAGTGCACGCCGAGGTAGAGGCGCGACCACACTGTGGCCACCACCACCAGCGCGGCAGCCGCGAACGGCCAGCGCCAGCCGCGCGCGCGGTGCAGGAGGAGCGCCACGGTGAACAGCACGGCGATGCTCGCGATCGTGTGGCCGCTCGGATACGCCGCCCACTGGAACTGCCCCCGCCGCTCCCAGAGCGCGGGGCGCGGGCGGTCGAACATCATCTTGGGCACGCGGTTGAGCAGCAGTACCCCCGCCTGCACCACCACGAGGCGCAGCGCGAGGTCGCCGCGCCCGCGGCGCACGGTGAGCCAGAGCGCGGCGGCGGTGATGAGCGGCGTGAGCGTGTAGCCGGTGGCGAGCCACGGGACCCAGAGCAGCAGCGTGTCCGCCCACGGCGCCAGCGACACGTGTACGCGGTGCAACACTGCCACCTCCCAGCCCAGCCCAGCGCCCCAGTTGCCGGAACGCTCGAGCCAGAGGGCGAACAGGCTTCCCGCGATCAGTGCCGCGATGAGCGCCGCGAGCAGCACGCCCCATCGCACGGTGAAGGGCGGGTGCCACCGCGTGCGCCGCGCGATCAGGGCTCGAGCCCTCTGGCGCGGCGCTCCGCGGGAAGCAGGTCGCGCTCGTGATGGAGCGCGCGACGGCGGAAGCGCGCGCCGAACACGCGCACCGCCTCGAGGCCGGAGATGCAGAACCCCGCCCACGCGAAGCCGATCACCAGCCCCGCGAGCACGTCCGAGGGATAGTGCACTCCGAGGTAGAGCCGGCTCGTGCAGATGAGCGCGATCACCACGAGCGCGGCCACGAGCGTGAGCACGCGCGCCCACCGCGCCTGCTCCAGCCGCGCCGCGAGATAGGCCACCGTGGAGTACACGATCACCGCGCCCATCGCGTGGCCGGACGGGAAGGAGCTGCTGGTGACGTGCGTCCCCCACGCGAACACGTGCGGGCGCGGGCGGTGGAAGGCGAGCTTCAGCACGTCGTTGAGCACGAGCCCTCCCACGGTGGCCACGACCAGGAGGAACGCGGACCAGCGATGCTGGCCGAGCGCGAGGAAGAGCGCGCTCACCACGGCGATCATGATCACCACGGCGCCCGTGCCGAGCGCCGTGATCTCGAGCACCGATGCCTGCAGCCATGCCGCCTGGTGCGCGCCCATCCACGCGAGCACGGCATTGTCGAACGCCTGCGTGCCGCCGGCGCGCACGTGCTCCGCGAGCTCCACGAACGCCCAGGTGCCGGCCACGGCGACCGCCGCGCCGGCGATGAGGTAGATGCCGAGTGCCGTGTAGAACCCGCTCGCGTGCCGCGCGATGCCGCGCAGCGCGCGGAAGAGCAGGTCGCGCGCGAGGTGCAGCCTGCCGCGGGGGCGGTCGCGTCGGTCCATGTTGGGGGCCGGGGGTCGGGGGCTCGGGGTCAGTGGAGGACGACGGGGGCGGAGCGGGGGCGGTTTGCGGGGCGCGGTGCGCGGGGTGCGGGCTGCGGCAGTCGGTCTCCGACTCGGCTCGCGTCCCGCGACCCGCACACCGCACCCCGCGCCCCGCGCCCCGCACTCCGTCAGTTCACGCCCGCGCCTCCGGCGCGTCAGGTGGCGTGCCCTCGCGCGGGGCGATGGTGCCGGGATCCACGTAGCGGCGGCGGACCACGACCTCCTCCACGAGCTGGCGGTCGCCACTCGCGGTGCGCGCGTCATCCGGATAGCGGATCTCGTGCGGCGTCTCGGTGGTCTCGCTCCCCGCCGCCCACGATGGCTCGTCGGGGGAGACGACGCGCCGTTCCACGACGATCTCCTCCCCCGGCGGGAGCGACACCGCGTCGCCGGTGCGGCGTCCCAGGCGCAGCTCCTCGCGCCCCTCGTCTCCCTGGCGGTGGATCTGCCAGTCGCGGTCGCGCTCCACGCCGCGCTCGCCGTAGGTGCGCGAGTAGCGCTCGCCGAACCGGCGCAGCTCCTCCTCGCTCGGCGACCCGCGCCCGAGCGCGGGGAGCTCGTCCCCGGCCGCCAGCTCGGCGCCGTCGAGGATCACGCGGTCGTGCTCGCGGTCGATCCACGCCGCGCGGATCGGCGCGAGCGTGTGGCGGTCGGACCCCAGCAGATCCACCTCGAGCATCACCGCTTCACCGATCGTCGTGTCCACCAACAGGTCATCCACGCGTCCCACCTCGCGGCCGTTCGACGTGAACACGCTCCAGCCGCGGATGTCCGGGTCGTGCCCGGCGATCTTGAAGCGCGGGAGCTCCTTGAGCGGCATGAGGTGCCGCGCCTGTCTCGGGTCGGGGCCGACTCCCGCTTCGTCCTCGACGCGCTTCCGATCCTTGTCCCTGGCCATCGTGAGATTCTCCCTCGGGTTGCGCCGCGCTCAGGCAGCGGCGAGCGGCTGCACGGTCTCTCCCGTCGACGGCTGCGTCATGGAGGACGGCGCCGCGCCCGCCGGGGCCGTGCCGGTACCCGTGGAGGTGCGGTGGCCGAGCAGGATCCACGCGACGATCGCGATCACGATCAGGGCGATGATCACCCACAGCCAGCCGAGCCCGGTCCGCTTCCGCTCGATTCGAATCTGCGCCATCTCTCCCTCCGGTGGAGCCCCGCCGCCCGCGCGACAGGAGTGGTCCATCTCGTTGATTCATCGCGGGATGGAAGAGTCGTGCCGGACCGTGAAACCCGACGGGCTGTTCATCCGTCCTGATGAGCACCATATGCTGCCCATCATCGTGGAGAGCGTGTTGTTCGTCGCCCTGGTGGCGACGGCGGCCGCTCTCTTTGCCGTCGTGGTGCTGTACTTCACCCCGCTCGGTCTTCGCATTCGCCAGACGCGCAATCGGCGTCGGATCGAGCGGGCGGCGGAGCGCGTGTGTCCGGTGCACGGCCCGCACGAAGAGCACGAGCTCGTACGCTTGGCGAGCGGAGAGCGCATCTGCCCGGACTGCTTCAAGGAGGCTGTCCATGGACGGTTCGATTAGCGAGGGGATCGGCGGGTTCCACGCTCACGGCCGGCGCGAGGCCGGCGCGCGCGCGATCCGGCTGCTCGGGCTCGGGATCGGGATCGTCGTTCTGCTCGTTCTGCTGCCGACGATGGTGACGTACGTGAACCCGGGGCACGTCGGCATCGTGATTCACCGTACCGGCGGCGGGGTGGACCAGACGCCGCTGGGCCCCGGGCTGCACCTGCGCAACCCGCTCACCACGGGGATCCAGGAGTATCCCACGTACATGCAGACGCTGGTGCTCACGCGGTCGGCGGGGGAGGGCTCGCGGGACAACGACGAGATCAACGTCAACAGCGTCGAGGGGCAGCCGCTCTCGCTCGACGTGTCGATGTCGTTCGAGCTGACGCCGCACATGGTGCCGCAGCTCTACACCACGTTCCGGACCGATGTGAGCACGATCGAGCACACGTACGTGAAGCAGGCGATTCGTCAGGCGCTGCAGGAGGTGGTGGGGAACGAGGCGATCGCCGACATCATCGGCCCGAAGAAGGCGGAGGTGACGTCGCGGGTGTCGCGGCTCATCGAGCAGCGCCTGGCGCCGTACGGGATCGAGGTGAAGCAGTTCACGATCAACGAGCTGCGCGCGCCGCCGGCGGTGATCGAGGCGATCAACCAGAAGAACGTGATGCAGCAGCAGGCGCTGACGGCGGAGAACGAGCTGCAGAAGAACCGCTTTCAGGCGCAGGGCGACTCGATCAAGGCGGCGGGGCGCGCGAAGGCGATCCTCGCCGAGGCGGACGCGCAGGCGAAGGCGAACCGACTGCTGTCGGAGAGCATCACGCCGACGCTGGTGCAGTACGAGATGGCGAAGCGCTGGAATGGCCAGATGCCGCAGGTGGCGGGGTCGGCGATGCCGATGCTGCAGCTTCCGAAGCCGTAGCGCGGGAGAGCGGGACTCGGGAGAGCGGGACTCGGGAATCGGGACTCGGGAAGTGATCGTGGGGCGGCGCCTTCGGCGCTCGCCCCGCACCACGATGCGAAGGGGGGCGGCGCAGTCGCGCCGCCCCCCTCGCTGCCTCTCCCGAGCGCCGAGTCCCGAGTCCCGCCTCACTGACTGTCCGGCTTTACCAGACTCGACGACGGCGGCGTCACGGGCCGGCGCGGCTCGTGGCGGATGCGCTCGATCTCCCGCTTCAGCCGCTGCGAGTCCTGCGGGGTGAGCGAGTCGCGCGCGGTGCTGTCCGTCGCGGTCCCCCCCGCGCGCTCCGCGGCGGTGCGGTCCTTGTGCACGCGGATGCCGCGCGACGGCGCGGACGAGCGAGCGGTGTCGCTCCCGGTGTCCGACGCGGCGGCCGCGGTGGAGTCGGCCGGCGCGACGGGTGCCGCGGCGGCGGCCGCCGATGCGGCGCTCGTGTCCGGCGTCGCGGTCGCCGCCTGTGCGCCGGAGTCGGGCGCCGCGCTCGCGCTGTCGCCGGCGTCGCGCCGCCGGGAGGAGCACGCCGCGAGCACGCCGAGCACCAGCGCGGCGAGTGCGCCCGCCGCGAGCCATCGCGCGGTCCGTGACCGCTTCTGTCGTTCCGTCATTGCATCATCCTCCTCGCTGGTCGATTCCGCCTGCATCGCCGCACGACTCGACGCCGGTTCGCCGCAACGGCCGTACCCGACGTATCATACCCCAACGCGCCGGCCGCGACACTCCCTGGCGCCGGCACGGCCCGGCCGCGTGTCCACCCGAACCGAGGAGCCTCGACGGTGCCCGAGCCCCTGTCCACGGCGGTCTTCCTCGCGATCTCGGGCGTGCTCCTCGCCACGAGCGTGCTGTTCGGGCGCGCCTCGCAGCGGCTCGCGGTGCCGGTGGTGCTCATCTTCCTCGGCGTCGGCATGGCGGCGGGCTCCGAAGGGATCGGCGGCATCGCGTTCTCCAACTACGCGCTCGCGTTCCGGCTCGGCACGATCGCGCTCGTGTTCATCCTGTTCGACGGAGGGCTGAACACCCCCATCGGCGCCCTGCGCGCCGCGATCCGCCCCGCGGGGCTGCTCGCCACCGCCGGCGTGGCGGGGACGGCGGGGCTGGTCGCCGCCGCGGCGTACGCGCTCGGCTTCTCGTGGCCGCACGCGCTGCTCCTCGGCGCGATCGTCTCCTCCACCGATGCCGCCGCGGTGTTCTCCGTGCTGCGCGGGAGCGGCATCAGCCTGAAGCGGCGCGTGGGCACCACGCTCGAGGTGGAGTCGGGGCTCAACGATCCGCTCGCCGTGATCCTCACCATGGCGCTCACCCAGCACCTGCTCGCGCAGGGGAGCGAGCTCGGCTGGATGCTCGTGCTCGAGGTCGCGCGCGAGTTCGTGGTGGGCGCGGTCGTGGGCGCGGCGATCGGCTTCGGCGGCCGGCTGCTGCTCGTTCGCGTCCGCCTCCCCAGCGGCGGGCTGTACGCCGTGCTCACCCTCGCGCTCGCGATGCTCTCCTTCGCCCTGCCGACGCTCCTCCACGGCAGCGGCTTCCTCGGCGTGTACGTGGCCGCGGTGATCCTCGGCAACGGGCCGCTCCCGTACCGCCCCGGGCTGCTTCGCGTGCACGACGCGCTCGCGTGGCTGAGCCAGATCGAGATGTTCCTCGTCCTCGGCCTGCTCGTGTACCCGTCGCGCCTGATACAGGTGGCCGGGGTGGGGCTCCTGCTCGCGCTCTTCCTCTGCCTGATCGCCCGCCCGCTCGTGGTGGCGCTCTGCCTCGTCCCCTTCCGCTACTCCTCGCGCGAGATCGCGTACGTGGGGTGGGTGGGGCTGCGCGGCGCCGTGCCGATCATCCTGGCCATCTATCCCGTGCTCGCGCACGCGCCGGGCGCGACGCGGGTGTTCGACATCGTGTTCTTCATCGTGGTGGTGAACGCCATCGTTCCGGGCATCACCGTGCCGTGGGTGACCCGGCGGCTCGGGCTGGAAGCCGACGAGCCGCCGAGCCCCCCAGCAGTGATGGAGATCGAGTCGCGGCAGCCACTCTCCGGCGCGCTCCTCTCCTTCCACATCGACGAGGCGCTGGCGGTGACCGGCGTGCCGCTGAGCGAGCTCCCGTTCCCCGAGGGAGCTGCCGCCACGATCGTGATCCGTGGGCGCGAGCTGCTCGCCCCGAAGGGGCACACGACTCTCGAGGCGGGCGATCACGTCTACATCGTGACGCGCCCGGAGGACGAGCCCTTCATCCGCCTGATGTTCGGCCGGCCGGAGGAAGAGTAGCGCGCTGGAGGAAATGCTGCCGGGGCGCCGCTCCGGCGCGGCCCGCTTCGTGCTCATCTTCAGGGCATGTCGTCTCGTGGTCTGACCAGGGAGGAGGCTCGCGCTGTCCTCGTGGCTCGCTTTGGGCACGATGACTTCCAGGAAGGGCAGTGGGAGTCGATCCGGCCCCTTCTCGAGGGGAAGGATGCCCTCGTCGTGATGCCGACGGGGAGCGGCAAGTCCATCGTCTATCAGCTTCCCGCGTTGCTTCTCCCAGGGCTCACCGTGGTGGTGAGCCCTCTCATTGCCCTCATGAAAGACCAGCAGGACAAGTTGAGCGCGCAGGGGGTGGATGCGCTGGCGATGCACTCGCACCTCTCCACCATCGAGGCGCGGGAGACGCAGGCGGCGGTGGAGCAGGGGGAGGGGGAGATCCTCTATCTCACCCCCGAGCGCTTCAAGGACCGCGAGTTCTTCGAGTCGCTGCTCACGCGGTCGGTCAGTCTGTTCGTGGTGGACGAGGCGCACTGCGTGAGCCAGTGGGGGCACGACTTCCGTCCGGACTACCTGGTGCTCGGCTCCATCGCGCAGCGCCTCGGGCGTCCGCCGATCCTGGCGCTCACCGCCACCGCCACCGACGAGGTGCGCGCGGACATCGTGCGGCAGCTCGGGATGCGCGAGCCGCACGTGACGATCACCGGCTTCGCGCGCCCGAACCTGCGCTTCGAGGTGCGGCGGACGGTGAACGCCGTGGTGAAGGACGAGGAGCTGGACCACCTGCTCGCCGAGACGCCGGGGACGGGGATCATCTACGTGGCCACGGTGCGCGAGGCGGAACGGCTCCACGCCGCGCTGCGCGAGCACTATCCGGTGGGTCTGTATCACGGCAAGATGCCCTCCGCCGAGCGAAAGGCATCGCAGGACGCGTTCATGGCGGATGAGCTCAAGGCGATGGTGGCGACGAACGCGTTCGGGCTGGGGATCGACAAGCCGGACATCCGCTTCATCATCCACTACCACTTCCCCGGCTCGATCGAGGCGTACTACCAGGAGGCGGGGCGCGCGGGACGCGACGGGCTCCCGGCGGTGTGCACGCTGCTCTACCGCGTGGAGGACCGCCGCATCCAGTCGTACTTCCTCGGCGGCAAGTACCCCGAGGTGCAGGAGGCGGCGCGCGTGGCGCTGGTGCTCGAGCAGTACCCGATGTACACGCCGGTGCCGCTCACGGAGCTGGCCAACCGCTCGGACGTGCCGTCGCGCAAGGCGCGGATCAGTCTCATCCTGCTGAAGCGGCACGGGCTGGTGCGCGAGCACCGCGGAGGGAGCTGGGAGCGGCTGGCGGACGATCTGACGGCGGTGGACCTGAGCGCGGACCTGCACTCGTACGAGGAGCGGCGCGAGCGCGACCGGCGGAAGCTGGACGCGATGATCGAGTACTGCCAGACGCTCCGCTGCCGGACGCGCTACATCCTGGAGTACTTCGGCGAGGAGGTGACGCCCGATTGGCGCTGCCATCACTGCGACGCGTGCGAGCTGATGGACGGGTGGGAGGCGCCGCCGCGCCGGCGGCACGCCGCGAGCCGCCTCTCGTCGCGCGCCACATCACCCGCCCCCACGCCGCGCGTGCGCCGGCGCACGGCGACCGCTCCGCCCACCGCCAGCCCCACTCCGGCCCCGCCGGCACCAGCGGTCCGGCGGCGACGGGCGGCGCAGAACGAAGGGCGCGACTGAGCCAGCGGGTGCGGCGCGCACAGTCGCTGGGCTCCGTGTGGTGGCGAGGCGCGCGGCGGGCGGGACTCCGTGGACTGGCGCCGGCCGTGGCTGGGCTCCTGGTACTGGCGTGACGCGAGGGCCGTGGTGGGCTCCTGGGACTGGCGTGACGCGGGGGTGTGGCTCTGGCGGCGTCGCGCTTACACGCTGCGA